>CAYSDT010000051.1:0-11015 GCA_964429835.1 uncultured Ardenticatenaceae bacterium
AGACCGCCTTTGCCTTCGACAGGCTCTGGCGACGGCTAGTAGGCTAATTAGAACGGAGTTCATTTTGATTGCAGAAAAATACGCAAAAGAAATTGAAGGTATTATCGCCCGATATCCAAGTAAGAAATCGGCCGTTTTGCCATTGATGCACTTGGCACAGCGTGAATACGGATACACCAGCGAAAGCGCGATGAAAGAGGTCGCCTCTATTTTAGACCTTGATCCGACGCAAGTGTTGTCGTTGGCTGGTTTCTACACCATGTTCTATGAAGAACCGACTGGTGAATATGTGCTGGAAATTTGCAATGATTTGGCCTGTGCCTTGCGCGGGGCTGATGAATTTGTGGACATGGCGTGCAAAAAGCTGGACATCGCCCCCGAAGAGACAACGGAAGATGGCCTTTTTACCATCAAAACGGTGATGTGCTTGGGTGCATGTGACCGTGCGCCGATGTTGCAGTGCAATATGTCCTTTGAAGAAAATCTAAACGAAGAGAAGTTTGATGCGTTAATCGGCCGTTTGCGTGATGAATCCGCCTCTGGCAAACCAAGCTTCTCTGTTGCTGAAAAGATGGCCTCATACGCGGTCAAGGATGGTGCATGATGAGTCATATTTTATTACGCCATCGAGACGAAGGGCTTGAAAACCTTCATCAATTAGACGTTTATCGTGCCAATGGCGGTTACGATGCGTTGAAGAAAGTGCTGGATGAGTACAGCAAAGATGAGGTTATCACCATTGTCCGTGATTCTAATCTGCGTGGACGCGGCGGTGCTGGATTCCCTGCTGGCTTAAAATGGGGTTTCATCCCTAAAGCAGACGGTGATAAATACGTCGTCATCAATACCGATGAGTCGGAAACAGGCACATTCAAGGATCGCGAACTGATTGAACGCAATCCCCATCAAGTTATTGAAGGGGCGTTGATTGCTGCATATGCCATCGGGGCAAAGCAGATTTACAACTATTTCCGTGGCGAATTTATGAGTGCCGCCTTCAATTTTGAAGAAGCGTTGCAAGAGTGTTATGCCGCTGGCTTGCTCGGTGAAAATATCATGGGTAGCGACTTTAGCTGTGATTTTCATTGTCATTATGGTGCAGGTGCATACATTTGTGGCGAAGAGACGGCGTTGCTCAACTCGTTGCAAGGCGATTTGGGGCAACCGTGGTCGAAGCCACCGTTCCCAGCCGTTGAAGGGCTATACGGTAAACCAACCGTTGTCAATAACACCGAAACCTTAGCCAACGTGCCACCCATCATTATGAATGGTGCTGATTGGTATAAAAGCATGGGTACAGAGCGCAGTACAGGCATAAAAATCGTCTGTCTCAGCGGCCACATCAATAATCCCGGCAATTATGAAGTTGAAATGGGAACGTCTTACCGCGAAATTCTCTTTGATGAGAAATATGGTGGTGGTATTCCCAATGGCAAGGCGTTCAAAGGGCTGTTGCCCAGTGGCGGTTCTGGCCCCGTCATCGTTGAAAAATCATTAGATGCCCCCATGACTTATGAAGGGTTGAACGACCATGATTCTGTGATGGGATCGGCTTCGTTGATCGTGATGGATGAGACGGTGGATATGGTGTGGGCGGCGATGAAGATGATTCATTTCTTCAAACATGAGTCGTGCGGCAAATGTACGCCGTGTCGTGAAGGTGTCTTCTGGATGAAGATCGTGATTGATCGCATTTATAACGGCATCGGCACTGAGAAGGATATTAAAACACTGGAAAGTGTGGCGAACCAGATTCAGGGCAATACGTTATGCGCGTTGGGCGAATTCGCCATCAACCCCGCATTGGCGACGATTCGGCATTTCCCAGAAGAGTATCGGGCGAAGATAAAAAGCAATTAAAATCCGCAGATTACGCAGATTAGCGCAGATTTTTCAGAGAATAATATGAGTGATTTGGTAACATTAACGATTGACGGCACTGAACTGAGCGTACCTAAAGGGACGCGGGTTGCGGATGCGGCAAAAAGCGTCGGCATTGATATTCCTGTCTTTTGCCACCATCCCAAATTGGAGCCTGTCGGCGCGTGCCGCATGTGCTTGGTGGAAATTGGGATGCCGATGCGTGACCGCGCATCGGGTGACCTGATGTTGGAAGAAGATGGCTCGCCAAAGATAAATTTTGGGCGCGGATTGCAAACGAGTTGCACGGCTACGGTTGGCGAGGGCATGGTTGTCCGTACAGACACCGAACCCGTCATCGAAGTGCGTGAAACGTTGCTTGAGTTCCAACTGGTCAACCATCCATTAGATTGCCCCGTTTGCGATAAGGGCGGCGAATGTCCATTGCAAAATTTGGTGATGGATTATGGCAAGATGGAAAGCCGTGTCTATTTTGAAGATAAACGCCATTCGGACAAAAATGTGCCGCTGGGTGATTTAATTTTCCTTGATCGTGAACGGTGCATTCAATGTGCGCGTTGCATTCGCTTCCAAGATGAAGTCGCGGGCGACCCCGTATTGCAATTCCATAATCGTGGCGTGAATTTGGAAGTTGTCACCATGTCTGATCCTGGTTTTGACAGCTATTGGAGCGGTAACACGACTGATATTTGCCCTGTTGGTGCGTTGACAACGGCCGATTTCCGTTTTGGCGCACGCCCATGGGAAATGACTCCCTCTGCTTCTGTTTGTTCACAATGTGCAGTTGGCTGTAACATGACGGTGAATACACGGCGCGAAGCAAAATCTGGCGGTAAGCCCGTGATTAAGCGGATTTTGCCCCGTCAGAACGAAGCGGTAAACGAATTATGGCTGTGCGACAAAGGTCGTTTCACCCATGATTATGTCGCTTCATCAGAGCGATTAACATCGCCGATGATGCGAAAAGATGGCGAATTGGTCGCTGTAAGCTGGGATGAGGCGTTGGATGCGGCGGCTGAAGGGTTGCAAAGCGCAACCTCTGTCGCAGGTTTGGCTGGTCAACGGTTAAGCAATGAAGATTACTTCATGTTGCAAAAACTGTTCCGCAAAGGATTAAAAAGCGGTAATCTCGATTTGAATAATCGCCAAATAGGGGGCGGTGATGTTGTTGCCCAAGTCGGTATTGCGTCGGGTAGTGATTTGCAGCAGTTGGGCAAGGGTGATGCTATTCTCGTCGTTGCCAGTGATTTGCACGAAGAGGCTCCGATGTGGTGGCTGCGTGTGAAGCAGGCGGCGGACAGAGGGGCAAAATTGGTTGTGATTAACGGCCGTTTTACCCGATTATCCCAATATGCCACCCACAACTTGCAGGTTGACTCTGGTGACATCGTTTCTGTTGTTCGCCAGCTTGTCAGCATGGCAAAAGTGAAGACCGACGGCAGTGGCTCGTTAGATGCCGCCGCCGAAACACTGATTACAGCCAATAACCTCGTCGCCTTCTACGGTTACGAAGGGCTGACTTATAGTGAAACTGAATCGCTGGCGAAAGCGTTGGCGAATTTACTACTCATCCAGACCGATGGCGAGCCGCATGTTGGCCGCGTGAACAACGGTCTCATCCCCGTGTGGCCGTATGCGAATACGCAAGGCGCGTGGGATATGGGCATCCATCCCGCATTTATGGCGGGTTATAAAGCGGCAAAAACAGATGGTTTGGACGCGGCGGCGATGTTTGACGGCGTGGCAAGTGGTGAATTGAACGCGATGTTCGTCGTGGGCGCAGACCCCATCGGTGATGGCTTGATGGCTGATCGCGGCAAACTGGATTTGCTGATTGTGCAAGAGTTGTTTATGACAAAAACGGCCGTTTCCGCTGACATCATCTTCCCCGCCCAAAGCTGGGCAGAACGAGATGGCACGTTCACCAATGGCGAACGTCGGGTGCAACGATATTACCCCGCCATCCGTCCCGTCGGTGACAGTCGTCCCGATTGGCAAATTTTATCCCAATTGGGCGAGCGTGTGGGCGCGGATAAAGCTGAAACCGTCGCCAGTCTCGTCTTTAAGAAATTAGGCCGCGCCGCCCGCCAATACAAAGGAATGGATTACCGTTCATTAGGGCAGGTGGAAGCACAATGGCCTGTCGTCGGTGGCGATGATCGTTACTACGGCGGCAATGCGTTTGCGAACACGGCTGGCTTAGGCAAGCAGTGGGCGGCGGTTGCTGAATCGAAAGCGGTCAAGCAATTTGAAATCGACGACGCGGTTTCCCTTCGTGAAGAGGGCTTGTTGTTAATCAACGCCGCTTCTTTATACACGGCGGGAACGCTGATTGATAAATCTATCGTGCTTGCGCCGCGTATGGCAAAGGTCACGTTAACCATCAACCCCGCCGATTCGGATGATTATGTTGATGGCGACACGGTGATGGTTCGCACGGATAGAATGACGGTTCAGGCGACTGCGGCGGTTAGCGATGATGTGATGGCTGGAACGGCCGTTTTGCGCGGCGTGAATGCTATGAATGGAACGGCCGTTGCCCGTCTGTCAAAAATTAAGGAATGAGATAATCGTACACAGATTTTGCAGATAAACACAGATAAATGGTCTTCAACAGACCCGAAATCAGTGTAACCCGTGCAATCAGTGTTCTATTTTGAAATAAGAGAGAACTTATGACACCTGCTCAAATAGCCTTACGCGCTCTAATTGTAGGCTTCGCCGTTGCAATGGTGATGGTGACTGGATTCGCCTACACGACGCTCTTTGAACGTAAATTGCTGGCGCGATTGCAATCCCGTATTGGCCCTAATCGGTCTGGCTACATTCCGCTACCCGGTAAAGGAGGCGAGAAACGCCTTCTGAAAGGCTTCCTGCAACCCGGAGCCGATGCGGTTAAGCTCTTCATGAAAGAAGACCAAACGCCAGCAGGCGTAGACCGTGTTGTTTACAATTTAGCCCCCATGCTGGCCGTAATCCCTGCGATTATGATTTTGGCTGTTATCCCATGGGCGGGTGAAATCACAATTTTTGGCTCATTGTTCACCCCCTATTTTGCCATCGCACCTGGCTTGGATGTGGCGATTTTGTACATGCTCTCCATCACCTCTATCGGCGTTTATGGCATCGTGCTGGCAGGATGGGCTTCTAATAGTAAATATGCCATTCTTGGTGGCATCCGCGCTTCGGCACAGATGATCAGCTATGAATTAGCGATGGGTATGTCTATTTTAGTCCCCGTCATGCTGGCCGATTCGATGGATATGGGCGTTATCGTCAGTAAGCAGGCGAGTTTTTGGTATGTTTTATACTTTCCAGCCGCTGCCGTTTTCTTGTTGGCTGTGATGGCTGAATTGCAACGTCTGCCGTTCGACCTTGTGGAAGCAGAGCAAGAACTGTCATCTGGTTTCAATGTTGAATATGGCGGGATGCGTTTTGGCATGTTCTTCATGGCCGAATATATGAAGATGATTATTTTTAGTGCCATCGCCGCCACGCTTTTCTTTGGCGGTTATCGCGGCCCCTTTGTAGACCAACTCCCGGGCTTAGGCTTTTTCTATCTGTTTTTGAAAATTGTCGCTGGCCTGTTTATGCTGGTCTGGATTCGCTCATCATTCCCCCGCCTTCGCTATGATCAATTGATGGAATTTGGCTGGAAACGATTACTGCCCCTTGCGGTGTTTAATTTCATCATTGTGGCAGTCGTGATTATTCTTGAACAAGAAGGCATCATATTTTAAAGATTGCGTAAGTCAATTTTACAAAATTGACCTGCATTGGATTATTTATGTTTGAAACATTTACAGAATTAGCTCGGGGGATGGCGACGACGTTTAAGCATCTTTGGCGGCCGCCAGTTACTATTCAATACCCTGAAGAAAAACGACAGGTTCACGAGCGGTTTAAGGGACGGCATGTCCTGAATCGGTACGATAATGGGCTGGAAAAATGTATCGGCTGTGCGCTGTGTGCGGCCGCTTGTCCAGCCGATGCCATCTTTGTGGAAGCGGCTGAAAACAGTGATGATGAGCGGTATTCACCTGGTGACCGCTTCGCCAGCACCTACGAGATCAATTTGTTGCGCTGTATTTTTTGCGGTTATTGCGAAGATGCCTGCCCGACAGAAGCGATCACGCTTGAGCATAATTACGAGTTAAGTTTTTATGATCGAGAGGGTGCGATATATACGAAGGATATGTTGATTGTGGATGTGCCGGTAAACGGCCGTTCTACACCACAACCCGTCGAACCCGGCACATTTGACCGCGCAATTCCAGAAATGGAAGACCCTAAATAAGGAACGATGATTGTCATTCCTGCGAAGGCAGGAATCCACATTTTCCAGAGAAATGGATTCCCGCCTACACGGGAATGACAAATGAATGTTTAGGGATTAAAAAATCCCCATTCTTACTAAGGCAAACTATGGGAAATACTTTTGTGTTTATGCTTTTAGCGGCGATTGCAGTTGGCTCTGCAATCGGGATGCTGGTCAGTCGAGACGCGGTACACAGTGCCTTGTTTCTCGTGCTGAACTTCATCACCATCGCCGTTTTTTATCTTGTCCTGAACGCACCGTTCATCGCAATGGTGCAAGTCACCGTGTACGCAGGCGCGATCATGGTGCTGTTCATGTTTGTCATCATGCTTTTAGGCGCGGAACGCTTACGCGGCGTGTGGAGCGACCGAACTGGCGAAATGGTTTTTGCCGCTTTTCTCGGCTTTTTGTTGTTAGTTATTTTTCTAATCGCTTTGGTTATGGGAAATGGCGACGCAGTAGCCACCGCAGGGATGATAGACACCAGTCCCGTCGCACTTGGCTTGCGACTATTTGAAGCGTACATCTTCCCCTTTGAAGTGGTTGGCATACTGCTCTTGGCGGCCATGATTGGTGTGGTTATTTTAACCATCTCAAACAAGCGAGGAAAAAATGCCTGAGATTACGATTGACAGCTACATCATCCTCAGTACCACCTTGTTCATCATTGGCGCATTGGGGGTATTGCTTCGTCGCAACGCAATTATCGTTTTTATGTCAATAGAAATGATGCTCAACGCGGCTAATCTTTTATTCGTTGCCTTCTCCCGCCATTTAGGCGACATAGATGGGCAAGTATTGGTGTTCTTTGTTATCACGGTTGCCGCCGCTGAAGTTGCGGTTGGTTTGGCACTGATTGTCGCCATCTTCCGCACGAAAAAGAACATTGATATTGACACTCTTAATTTAATGAAGGGATAAAATGAGTAGCGAGCAGCGAGTGGCGAGTGGCGAATTGGTAAATTCGTAAACTCGCAAACTCGCAGACTCGCAGACTCGCAAACTCTAACTATGAATGCTTTTGGTTTAGCTCCCTTATTGCTGATTTTCCCCGTAATCGGCGTGCTGTTTAACGGATTTGTCGGACGACAATTCGTTGATGCAGATAGGAAAACGGGTGAAAAATGGTCGGGCTGGTTTGGCACGATGATGGCTTTCGGCGCGTTTGCCGTTGCCGTTTCCCTCTTCCTCAGCCTGCAAGCGCATGATTATCACGCTGAGGTTGTTTACATCCTTGATTGGATTAACATTCCCTCAGCTAATTTCTCTGTGCCGTGGGCGATGCGTATCGACACGCTTTCAGTTACGATGATGTTAGTCGTCACTGGTGTCGGAACACTCATTCACATTTACGCGATTGGGTACATGCACGGCGATCAGGATTTCTCGCGCTTTTTCGCCTATATGAACCTGTTCCTCTTCTTTATGCTGATTCTGGTTTCAGGCAGCAGCTATCTGATGCTTTTTGTCGGTTGGGAAGGGGTTGGGTTATGTTCGTTCCTGCTCATCGGCTTCTGGTTTGATCGTGTAGACAAGAATGGCGTATGGAAAAATGCAAATGCCGCTCGTAAAGCGTTTGTCGTCAATCGCATTGGCGATTTTGGCATGGTATTAGCCATCATTTTGACCTTCTGGGCTTTTGGTTCATTAGAATTTGACCCCGTTTTTGGAACAGCATTAGAAATGTTTGAATCGGGCGAGCCGTTATTCCTGTTTGGACAGGAAATCGCGTTTGGTACCGTTATCACCGTCATCACTGCCTTGTTTTTGCTTGGGGCGACGGGTAAATCTGCCCAAATTCCACTTTACGTCTGGTTGCCAGACGCGATGGCTGGCCCCACGCCCGTCTCCGCGCTTATCCATGCGGCCACGATGGTCACATCGGGCATCTATTTGATCGTTCGTAGTAACGTGCTTTTTGAGATGGCGCGACTTAGTATTGGCGACGAGATGTTGTTTGGTGTGATTACCACGCCAGATTTGGTCGCTTTAGTTGGCGCGTCAACGGCGTTATTGGCTGGTCTAATCGCCTTCACCCAATTCGACATCAAAGGGGTATTGGCCTATTCAACAATCAGTCAGTTGGGCTTTATGATAGCGGCCGTTGGTATGGGCGCGTATGTGGCTGGCATGTTCCATCTGATTATGCACGCCTTTTTTAAGGCACTGCTGTTCATGAGCGCAGGCTCTGTCATTCATGGGATGGAACATGGGCATCACCATTTGCACGATCATGGTGATGATGATTTTGACCCGCAAGATATGCGAACGATGGGTGGTTTACGCCATCGCATGAAAATCACATCGGTGGTGTACATCATTGGTGCGCTGGCATTGGCTGGCATTGTGCCATTCGCTGGCTTTTGGTCAAAAGATGAGATTTTGGCACATGCAAGCGCAAATGATAGCTGGGTATTCACGGCCGTTTATGTCATGCTTGTCTTCGCCGCGTTTTCAACCGCGTTTTACATGGGTCGTCAATTAAAGATGGTCTTCTTCAGTAAACCACGCCATGACGCGGCCGCACATGCAGAAGAAAGCTCAAATTTGATGACCTATCCACTCATCGCTTTGGCTGGATTAGCCGTTTTGGGCGGCTTGTCCAACTTACCCCATTTCGTCAAAGTGGAACAGGCGGCGCATGGTGAGGCCGTCGCACACGCTGCTCCTGATACATTCGCCTTTGGCCTGAACTATTTGGGCTTGGAACATTGGTTGGAACATTCGCTTGATGCGTTTGAGCTAACAGAAGAACATATTTTACATATGCCGCACACGCCGACAAACATTCAATGGTTTGTGGCGATTTCTTCGACAGTTTTGGCAATTTTTGCGTTAAGTTTGGCATTCTTTGTGGTCTATCGTAAAAAACCAGAAACGGCACAAGACCCCGATCCATTGCAGAAAACGCCGATTTGGTGGTTCTCTGTATTGCCATTGAACACCTTGTACATGAGTTACTTCATTCCCGCCTTTAATCGTATGGCGAAATGGTTGGCCTTTTCGTTTGACTGGACATTCTGGCATGATTTTGTACATGACCGACTTATTCGAGACATGTTTGTCAGCTTCGCCGACTTCACATCCTCTGTGATTGACCAGAAGGGTGTGGACGGTATTGTGAATGGCGCGGCTTCGGCCACTCGCCAACTGTCTGGCCTTCTACGTCGGACAGAAAGTGGATATGTTCGTAGTTATGCGTTAAGTATTTTCATGGGCGCGGTACTTTTAGTTATATATTTCCTGTTTACAACAGCAGGGTAGGAGATTGAGAGATTATTGATTGGGGAAAATCCCCCAATTACTTAATCTCCTCATTTGGAGAACAGATGGAAAGTAATCAATTCAACGTCATTCTGACACTTCTGGTGTTTACCCCAATTTTGGGGGCACTCTTGATTTTGTATCTAAAGCAGACGGGGCATGGCTCTGACGATCTGGCGAAGCGGGTAGCAACGGCCGTTTCTGCCGTCACACTCGGCATCGCCGTCGTCGTCTTGCTCATGTTCGACAAGACAAACCCCAACTTACAACTCATTGATAAATTCGACTGGATACCCTCATGGGGAATCAGCTACTATTTAGGAGTTGATGGGTTGAGCATTCTTATGATTTTGCTCACCGCCTTCATCAGCCTGTTGGCAATCATTGCCTCGTGGAAAGCGATAGATGATCAAGTGCCGCAATACTACGCCTTCATGCTGCTGTTACAAGCGGGTATGACGGGTGTATTCTTGGCACAGGATTTATTCCTTTTCTACGTCTTCTGGGAATTTACCCTCATTCCGATGTATTTCCTCATTGGTATCTGGGGCGGGCCACAGCGCGTTTACGCCTCCATCAAGTTCTTCTTGTACACGATGGCTGGCTCACTGCTCATGTTATTGGGCATTCTCTACGTTGGAACAACCGCCGACACCTTCTCATTAACTGCCCTAATCGCTGGCCGAGAAGCGTTTGCCGATGTACAAAATTGGCTGTTCTTAGGCTTTGCCATCGCCTTTGCTATCAAAGTACCCGTATTCCCCTTCCATTCTTGGTTGCCAGACGCACATACACAAGCACCGACAGCTGGGTCCATCGTTTTGGCTGGTGTGTTGCTGAAGATGGGTACATATGGCTTCCTGCGCTTCAACATTCCTCTGTTCCCGCAAGCAGCGATTAAATACGCCCCGATGATTGCTGTTTTAGCCATCATTGGCATCATTTACGGTGCAATTGTCTCCTTTGCCCAGACGGATGTGAAGAAATTGGTCGCCTACTCCAGTATCAGCCATCTTGGTTTTGTGATGCTCGGTATTTTCTCGCTGAATGAAGCGGGCATTCAAGGCGCACTTTTACAGGGCGTGAATCATGGTCTCAGCACGGGCGCACTGTTCTTCGCTGTTGGTATGCTTTACGAACGCCGTCACACCCGCGAAATGAAAGATTTCGGCGGCATTTGGCGGGCAATGCCAATTTACAGTGTGTTGACATTGATCGTTGTCTTATCCAGTATGGGTTTGCCCGGTTTGAATGGTTTTGTTGGCGAATTTACTATCTTGCTCGGCTCGATGGGGTCTGAGGTATTAGGTCCATGGTATACCGCTTTTGCAACGACGGGTGTGATTTTAGCGGCCGTTTATCTGCTTTGGATGTTCCAACGGGTCTTCATGGGGCCGTTAGACAATCCGAAAAACAAAGTTTTGAAGGACATTAGCAAACGTGAATTATTCATCATGCTTGCCTTCTTGCTCTTCATATTCTGGATTGGCATCGCGCCTTCTGGCTACTTTGGTTTGATGGACAGTACGGTTGCTTCATTGGTTGACAGCAT
>CAYSDT010000052.1:0-10996 GCA_964429835.1 uncultured Ardenticatenaceae bacterium
CATTGATGTAGCCATCATTTCCCCCGATTTTTCTGATGCGCGTATGGATGATTGGGTTCGCCTCAATGTTCCCGCCTCCCACATTGACGCACGTATGGAAGTGATGGGATTCCGACCCGAACAATTCCGTGATGAACCCCCACTGGCTTGGGAGATTAAAACGACGGGGGTTAAACTGGTATAAAATGGAACTAAATCAACAGACTTGCAACTTGCAACCTGCAACTTGTTACTCAAATAAACTATGAACTGGCAACTATTACCCCAATTCGCAATAACAGGTTTTCTCAACGGCGGCCCCATCGCCCTCATCGCGCTGGGCATCGTCCTCATCTTCAAATCCTCCGAGATTTTCAACTTCTCGCAAGGGCAAATGCTGCTCATCGGCACACTGTCCACATGGTGGTTCTGGGCCGAAGAAGGGCTTGGATTGCCGCTGTGGGCGGCCGTCATTTTAGGATTAACGGTTTCGGCCGTGCTTGGCCTGCTTATCGAACGATTCGCCCTGCGCCCCATGACTGGGCAGCCACTCCTCTCCATCATTTTAATGACCCTCGCCCTGAGCCAATTCCTGCAAGGATTGGCGATCCTCACTTTTGGCACAACCCAGCGTAACTTCCCCGCCATTTTTGAAGTCACCAGCCCCTATAAACTCACACTCCCCTTCCTCACCTACAACGACAACCCGATTATCGTCATTCTCAAACAAAATCTGGTCTGGTCGTTCGCGGTGGCGATGCTGTGCGTCATTTTATTGTGGGCATTTTTCCAATATACACGCACTGGCCTCTCCATGCGGGCAACGGCCGAAGATCACGAAACCGCCCAAAGCGTCGGCATTCGCATCAACCGTATTTTTGGCATCTCATGGGCATTAGCGGGGGTGATTGGAACCGTCGGCGGTATTCTCATCGCCACCGCCAGCGGGCTGGATTTGAGCTTGCCGCTAGTGGTACTAGCCGCCTTCCCCGCCGTTTTACTCGGTGGATTGGAATCCATTCCCGGCGCAGTTGTCGGCAGTTTGCTCATTGGGCTGACACAAGGGCTGGTCGCCTTGCCCAATAACGAATTCTTTTTAGGACCAGAGGCTGCCCAAGCGATTCGCAGTTCGGCCGCAATTGTCCCCTACGTCATCCTGCTCATCGTCCTCGTCATTCGCCCCGACGGCCTATTTGGGCAAAAACGCATCGAACGCATCTAAATCATTAAAAACGGAGAATCAATAATGAAAAATTGACGATTGATGGACGCACAATTCATTATTAATTGTTAATTATTCATTATTCATTATTTTTATGGCTGTTATGAGACCATCCGGCGACTTTGACCGGAGTTACAAACAAGATATGGCGGTTCTCCGCCAACGATGGCAATATATTTTGCTCATCCTGACATTGCTTGCGCTCTACGCCCTGCCCATGTACGCCTCCGAAGCGACGGTTTCGTTGGTCAATCGCATCGGCATTGCCGTGATTGCCGTGCAGGGATTGAACATCCTGACAGGCTACACGGGGCAAATTTCGTTGGGGCAAGCCGCCTTTATGACCGTTGGCGGCTACGCATCCACCTTGCTGATGACAGAATTGGGTTTGAATTTCTTCATCGCCTTACCCCTCGCCGCCTTATCTGCGGGGTTGATTGGGCTGATTTTCGGCTTGCCATCTCTGCGCGTCAAGGGCTTTTATTTGGTGATGGCGACGTTGAGCGCACAATTTATCATCCCATGGGTGACGCGCACGTTGTGGAAAGACACGTTGAACGGCGCACAGGGGTTGATTGTGCCAGTCCCAACCATCAATCTCCCCGTCATTGCCGATCAATGTTTCTTGGGGACGACCTTTGTTGCCGAAACAGCACAATGCACCTATCGTTTTGCTACTCCATCCCAGTTTATCTACATCACCTTGACGGTGCTGATTTTCACGACCATCATCGCCCATAACATCTCCCGCAGCCGATTGGGACGTGCCTTTATTTCCGTGCGCGACAATGATTTAGCGGCCGAACTATTGGGCATCAACCCCTTCGCCTATAAATTACGCGCTTTTTTCCTTGCGTCTGTTTATGCAGGCATCGCCGGGGCATTGTTGGCAAGCAACTTGCGCCACATCAATTCAGCAACGGTAGGATTAAATGATTCAGTGCTACTGTTGGGGATGTTGATCGTCGGCGGTTTAGGCACGAGTATTGGCCCCATCTTTGGAGCGACATTGGTTACACTTTTAGAAGAGATTGCGGTGGTGCTAACGCCCATCGTCATTGCCATCGCCCCTGATTTGGCGGGTGGGGCAACGGCCGCTTTACGACCACTTATATTTGGCTTAGCACTCATGTTATTTTTGATATTTGAACCACGCGGAATGGCTTACCGCTGGAATTTAATTAAAGCTGGCTGGCGTTTACGGCCGTTTTCGAAGTAGAGTTGCAAGTGTGCAAGTTGCAAGTAACAAGTGATGGAGGTGATGCGCGACAACATTCATTGACAATTGACAATTGACTATTAACCATTGACCATTATTTTTTAGGAGAAGAAGAAGAAAATGAAGCAAACCAAAACGATTTTATTACTGATATTCGTCGCCCTTTTTGCCCTTGCCGCTTGTGGCAGTCCAGCAGAAGAGCCAACGGCCGTTCCCGAACCCACCGAAGAACCCGCCCCAGAGCCGACAGCCGAACCAGTCGAAGAACCCGTAGCCGAACCCACCCAAGCCCCAGCGGATGACATGGCTGATGACGCGCTCATGACCGATGTTGTGTGGATGTGGTCAGAGTACCAAGACAACGGCGAAGTAAACGACATCACCGTAGACAACCCCGAAAATTACACCATCACCTTTATGGAAGATGGCAATGCTCCAATCAAAGCGGATTGCAACAACATCCTTGCCACCTACACGCAGGATGGCTCATCCCTTACATTGGTATTAGGGCCGACCACACAAGTATTTTGTGGCGAAGAATCCCTCGATACCGAGTATGTGCAAATGTTGGGCGATGTCGTCAGTTTCGTCATGGACGGACACGATTTGGTCTTAAACCTCAAAGCTGACGCTGGCAATATGATCTTTGTCAAAGGCGATGGCATGATGGATGACATGGGCGGCGAAGCCTCCGTCACAGGCACCGCAACTTATTTGCAACGCATCGCTTTGCAGGATGATGCCGTGTTGACCGTTCAAATTCAGGATGTTTCATTGGCTGATGCCGCCGCCACCGTCATGGGCGAAGATTCCTACGCCACCGAAGGCGCACAAGTACCATTGCCCTTTGAAGTCTCCTACGACCCGACGATGATTGAAGACAATCACGATTACGCGCTCTCCGTCCGCATTACCGATGCTGATGACAACTTGCTTTACATCAACGATACTCGTATCCCCGTCATCACCAAAGGCAACCCAACCCAAGATGTAGAAGCGATGGTTATTCCCGTAGAAGGCTCTGCCGACGCAGGCAACTCCGATTTGCGTACCGACAACCTTGAAGGCGAAACCATCACCTTCTATCACTTTGGCGATCTTTCTGGCCCCTATGCGGCCGTTACTGGGCCGCTGATTCACGGCATGGAAGATGCAGTCGCTGAAATTAACGCCAATGGCGGCATTCGTGGCGCAACTGTAGAGATTCAATTTGCCGATGATGGTGGCAGCGTGGATGAAGCTGTTGCCATTTACGACCGCTACACCAGTGAAGATGACAACATCCTGATCATGTTCACCTACGGTTCTGGCGAAGCAGAAGCACTTGCCAGCCGTTTTGCGGAAGATGAAATCCCCACGCTCACCTCTGGGTTAAGCTCCGTCGCTTTCTATGGCGAAGGCTCAGGCTACACCTTTGGCTTAGGCCCCATCTACCCCGACCAATTTGGTGCATTCCTTGATTACGCCATCGCCAATTGGGACGACATCAAACCCGCATCCGCAGGTGATGAAATTAAATTGGCTTACTTGAGCTGGCCGGGCGCATTTGGACAAGGCGCATTGACCGATGAAACACGCGCTTACGCCGAAGAATTAGGCGTTGAAATCGTCATCGAAGAAATCTATGACCTTGCGCCAACGGCCGACACGACCACTGCATTGCTGAACGCACAAGCGGCTGGCGCAAACGTCATCTGGACAAACACCCTCGCCTTTGGCCCTGCCGCGTTGATGAATGGCATCGGTGCATTAGGCTTGCAAGACGAATTCGTTTTAGCTGGCGATAACTGGGCGATGGATTTAGGAACGTATGCGTTTGTATCCGATCCCGCCTTAGCCGTTGGCATGTACGCACCGCTTTCCTACCTCTGGTGGAACGATGTGGAACATCCAGGTGTGCAACAAGTGGAAGCGATGTTTGCGGCTAATGAACGCGGTGTTGGCGATCATGGTGTTGGCTACATCCTCCTTGCCGCTGGTGTTGATGTAGCCAAGCAAGCGATTGAAAATGCGATTGATACCGTCGGTTTTGATGCACTGACTGGTGTAGATGTGCAACGCGCATTGACCGATATGGGGCCATACGAAGGGCTTGAAGGTATCGTCTCATTTGACTATTCTGATGGTAGCCGTTCCCCCCACAGCGTTCAAATTCGCCAAATTCAAGGCGGCCCAGACGCATTCAACGTGGTACAAGATTGGACAGATACCCCCGATTTACGTCCCACAGAATAACACGGAAGTGTAGAGTGTAGAGATAGAGGTAGAGGATCGTTAATTCAAGGGTCTGCGTTTAATAGCAATGACCTTTATATTCCATCTATAACGCTGGGTAATCCAGTCTCTATCTCTATACTCTATCTTTATCTTTATGTTAAAAATCAACAATATCGAAGTCATTTATAGCGATGTAATTCTTGTGTTGCGCGGCATTTCGCTGGAAGTCGAACAGGGGCAGATCGTGTCCCTGTTGGGCGCAAATGGCGCGGGAAAATCGACGACGCTGAAAGCGATTTCTGGCTTGTTATTGCGCGAAGATGGCGCGGTGACACGCGGAAATATCGAATTCGACGGCCAACGGCTGGACAAGATGGCACCAGAAGAGGTGACACGCTTGGGCGTTGTGCAAGTGCTGGAAGGGCGGCGACTATTCCAACATTTAACGACGGAAGAAAATCTGCTGACTGGCTCGCTGATTCGATCAGATCGGGGTGGCATTAAACAGTCGCTGGAGCAGGTTTACGAGTATTTTCCCGCGTTGCCCGCGTTGCGAAACAAAACGGCAGGCTACCTTTCAGGCGGCGAGCAGCAGATGGTCGCCATCGGGCGGGCATTGATGGCGAAACCACGTCTCATGCTGCTTGATGAACCATCGCTTGGGCTTGCACCGCTTTTGGTGCGCGATATTTTTCAAATTATTGATCGCATCAACAAGGAATCGGGCGTTTCGATTTTGGTGGTGGAGCAAAATGCAAATGTAGCTCTGCGTGCGGCTGATTATGCGTATGTGATGGAAAACGGCCGTATTGTTCTCGACGGCACGGCTGACCAATTGGCTGATAATGCGGATATTAAAGAGTTTTATTTGGGATTAACGGCCGTTGGTGAGCGCAAAAGTTACCGTAATGTGAAACATTACAAACGGCGCAAACGGTGGCTGGGGTAAATTTGTGGAATTCATTATCACGATTCATAGTGGGCTGTCTAACACACTCTGGCTCTTTTTTCTAATTGTTGGGCTGTGGGGCATGGTACGCGCATTCCGCAAGCTGGGCTTAGATGGCAGTTATCTCGGCGCGATGGCTATCGGTCAGATTTTATACTGGCTGCAAGGCATTTTAGGGCTTACGTTATGGGCTGGCGGCTATATCGGTGCTGTTTCAAGACCAGAAATGCACATTTTATACGGTGCATTTGCGATGGTTTTCCTCCCCTTTGTCTATCTCGTCTGGTTACGCGGCGATGATTCCAATCGCGGACAATGGGTGATGGCGTTGTCTACGTTTTTCTTGTTTGGCGTGGCGTTGCGGGCTGTTAGCACGGTGTAGAATAATGAATAATGAATTGTTAATAACGAATTGTTAATTTCTGCGCCTCGTTATTCATATCGAAAACGCCAGACCCCGATAGACAAGAATAGCATGCCAAAACCGAACAAAACGGCCGTTTCCAACAACACATCCCCCACCCCCAAACCGCGTGTCACAATATCGCTAAACCCATCCATCGCTCGTGTTGACGGATTGCGGGTCGTCGATGGTGGAATGTCCGTTGATAACGGCCGTTAATCGGCAACTTCTAACGCCGTGTTGGCAAAATCAAGCAACTCTTGCAGGTGGTTTTCAATGACATCCACCATGATATCCAAGTTTAACCTTTGATAATTGTGTACCAGAACATTACGAAAACCCACCATCGCGTGTAACGCCTTCATTTGCGGATCCGTTATTAAATCAGCGCGTCGCAATAGCATAAAACTATCACGACTGTCTTGCGGCAACCCCAATTTTTTAGTTTTAATCAGATGATTGGCGATGTCAAGAGACAGTTCGCAAGCACGTTGCAGATTCATGCCAACAGCATCTTGCTTGAGATAATCATCTTCAAACGGCATCCCATGATCCAGCGCATAATACGTTTGAATTTGCAGAACACAGCGTTCAATACTGACTTTTTTGTTGAGAATAATTTCATTCATACCGCGTAAAAACTCCCACTTTGCAATCCCGCTGCAAGTATTCCCGCACGTTCTTCGTTCAATTTCAGATAAAAAGAAAGGGTCAGCATCTCAAACTCATCGGCTGCGTATTGATTGGCGCAGTAGATGCGCCTGTCTGCCATCACAATCTCTTTGCGGAATACTGTGGATACTTGACGCAAATTGATTAAATCCACCTGCTTTCCTAATAATCGCTCCAATTCCCATTGCAAATCAATCAGGGCTGGATGGTCGATCTGTTTTGCCTGTGCAGGGGGAAACAGCAAGGCGATGTCCACATCGCTGTCAGGCCATTCATTTTCCGTGTCATAAGAGCCAAAAAGGTAGATGGCCTGCACATTGGGGTAATGGGCGAGAATAGTTTGTGAGAGTTTATGATCATTCATGCCGCAACTACACAGATGTTTCAGCTTCTAAAACGCGCTGGAGTATTGGCAATAATACGGGAATATCTTCGCTAATCGTTTCCCATAAGATTGCCAAATCCACCCCAAAATAATGATGGATTAGTTTATCGCGGGTTCCAGCTAGATCCCGCCAAGGAACATCAGCATGTCTTTCACGCACCTCACTTGGTATCTGCTTGACCGCTTCCCCGATGATTTCCATTGCTCGCACGACTGCGAAAAATGTTTTTTCATCTTGAAGAAAATCATCACCGCTCATCCCGTCCGTAAATGACAATATCCTTTCTGCATTGTCACGCATATCTCGCAGATAATCAATATACAATCGTTTTTGTTTCATACTGGCACGGCCTCTGCGATAATCCTCTTTCCGATGAGTGGTTTTAAGGCACTTCTTAATACTAAATCAACTTTCAACCCCAATATATCTGACAAGTAGTTTTCTAATCCAACGAACTTGAAAAGGCTCGGCACTTTGGAAAAGGTGACTAATATATCTAAATCGCTGTCTGTGTGTTCTTCATGACGAACATATGAACCAAAAATTTCTAAGGTTTCGACAGCATACGTTTCCCTTAATATCGGAAGTATTTGCCGTAGTTTTTCTAATAGTGATGGAAGATTATGTTCATTCATACTGCCAAGTATACCTTATTTTTGTATAGGCGATTCACCCAGATAAACGCAACCTGCATAGAGTTGCCAATGCACATTATTACGCGCATAATTTGAGGCGTAATCGTTGGCTGATTGCTATAATTACCCCGCTTAATTTCACAAACCGTTCATTACTAACAAATTTATAAAAAAACAAAACCTTTCCGCCCTCAATGGGGTTGTCACTCTATGGTTCACTTCTTGAACCCGTTCAGAGAGTGAACCCTTGCCCTGCGTCAAAGGGGCGTAGGTCAAGTTTGCAAACTTGACCTATATTATGTACAGGAGAAATTATGAAACTGCTCGAAGGAAAAAAAGTCCTCATATTTGGCATCGCCAACAAATACTCCATCGCTTGGGGTATCGCCAAAGTATTTCACGAACAAGGAGCCGAAATCGGTTTCAGCTATGGCATACCGCAACTGGAAAAACGAGTACGGCCGTTAGCCGCCCAAATCGGCGTTGAATTCATCGAAATGTGCGATGTTAGCAATGACGATGAGATTGACGCTGTGTTTGAAAAAGCCGAAGCGCATTTTGGGCATATTGACGTACTCATCCACTCGGTGGCCTTTGCCCCGCGTGAGGAATTGACGGGACAATTTATAGACACGACCCGCGCAGGATTCGCGCAGGCGTTGGACATCAGCGCGTACAGCCTTGTCGCCCTGTCCCGCCGCGCCGTGCCGTTGATGGCCGATGGTGGCAGCATCGTTTGCATGACGTATTATGGTGCGGAAAAAGTCATCCCGCATTACAACGTGATGGGTGTTGCCAAAGCAGCATTGGAAGCGACAACACGCTATTTGGCGGCCGAGTTAGGCCAACAAAATATCCGCGTCAACGCGATTTCGGCAGGGCCAATCAAAACATTGTCCGCTGGCGGCATTGCGGGTTTTCGCAAGATGTTGAAATACACAGAAGAGCGTAACCCGTTGCGCCGTAATGTGGATCAGGAAGAGGTCGGCCGTTCTGCGCTTTATCTGTGCAGTGAATTAGCCAGCGGTGTTACGGGCGAAATCATCCATGTGGATGCGGGCTATCATATTTTAGGAATGCCTGAACCTGCAGAAAAATTATAGAATAGTTTAGATAGCCGTATCAATGAAATGGCGTTATTTGTTGGTATAATTTTTGTAAAATTCATTGTTTTTACGAGATTACGAGGCCGATTATGTATATGCAACCAATTCAAGTTTTAGAAAATGCGGTTTTAATCCCAATTGAATACCTTTCAAATGCGACGGATTTTGAATTTGAGCGGGTAAACGGGCATGTAATTGTGCGTCCAAAGCAAAATGACGATACCAAGACAGAGAAATCTCTACTATCAGATGAAGAAAAAGAATATCTTCTTCCCAGCGAGTCATCTCGTTTTTCCTTTGTTGGCATTGCGGAGACGCGCAATCCATACGCATCTGAAGAAGTAGAAAACATATTAAAAAAAGAACTTGGCCGTCGTCCAGAGAATACATGACAGAATTAGCGTATATGGTTATCCGCGATGTTGGTCATCCTGCATTTGTGCGCTTAATGCGCTCAATCATCAATGGGAAATTACGCCTTATTTTTTCCTCACCAGATGATTTGAAACGTGCCACAGATTTATTAGAGCAATATAGCGACAGTAAAATTGATTTTGTGGATTGCGC
This sequence comes from uncultured Ardenticatenaceae bacterium, assembly GCA_964429835.1. GTDB lineage: Bacteria > Chloroflexota > Anaerolineae > Promineifilales > Promineifilaceae > S016-13. The sequence continues at coordinate 9,356 of CAYSDT010000052.1, forward strand.
CGTTGCAGCAATAGCTGAACGTCTAAATATCTCCCGCATCCTTACCGTTGATCAGCGTGATTTTCGTATTTTACGCCCAAAACATATTCCCGCATTTGAGATATTGCCGTAACTTTAGGATATGGTCATTAGAGTTGTTCCTGAATAACTAAATCATATTTTTTGTACACTGATTTTCACAGATGAACACTGATTTGACCTATATAAAATTAAAAATCAGTGTTTACCAGTGTTCATCTGCGTACAAATTTTAAAAAGGAACAACTCTATTATTTCAACTGCCTTTAATTACCAACCTCGCGCTTTCGCGCGTTTTTTGTGATAGTCGATGGATGAACGCATCGGCAAAATAATAATGAATGACGAGCAAGTTGTCACTTGCCACTTGCAACTTGCAACTTGCAACTTGCTACTTGCAACTTGCCACTTTTTTGGAGAAGAACATGACTGACGACACACAAATGAACTCAGCGTTGCGAAAGAACCCCGTTGCCATCATTGGCATGGGATCGATTTTTCCGGACGCGACCAACTTACAAGAATACTGGGACAACATCGTAAAAGAGGTGGACAGCATCACCCAAGTGCCGCCTTCACGCTGGCTGTCGGATGATTATTTCGACCCCGATCCCACAGTTCCCGACAAAACATACAGCAATCGCGGCGGATTTTTGCCTGATATTGATTTTAACCCGATGGAGTTTGGCTTGCCGCCGAACATTTTGGAAGTGACCGATGCGTCGCAACTGTTGTCGTTGGTTGTGGCAACACAAGCGTTGCGGGATGCAGGCTATGGAAACGGCCGTGAATTCAATCGCGCCCGCACTGGGGTGACGATGGGTGTTGGCGGCGGGCAAAAGCTGATTACGCCGCTGACCTCGCGGTTGCAATACCCCATCTGGGATCGCGTGTTGGAAAGCAGCGGCATTGAGAAAGGCGACCGCGACATCCTCGTGGAAAAGATGAAAAAGGCGTACATCCGATGGGAAGAGAACTCTTTTCCCGGCATGTTAGGCAACGTCATCTCTGGCCGCGTCGCCAATCGACTGGATTTGGGCGGGATGAATTGCGTGGTGGATGCGGCTTGTGCGGCTTCATTGGCGGCGATCAAGATGGCGGTGCTGGAATTGGCCGACGGCCGTGCGGACATGATGTTAAGCGGCGGCGTAGACACCGACAACTCGATTTTCATGTACATGAGTTTCAGCAAAACGCCCGCTTTTTCGCGCAAACAAATTATACGGCCGTTTGATGCAGAATCTGACGGCATGATGATCGGCGAAGGGGTCGGCATGGTCGTGATGAAGCGATTGGCCGATGCCGAACGTGATGGCGACAAAATTTACGCCGTCATTCGCGGCGTGGGCGCGTCCAGCGACGGCCGTTATAAATCCATCTACGCCCCACGAGCAACGGGACAGGCAAAAGCCGTTGTCCGCGCTTACGACGACGCGGGCTACTCGCACACCACCGTCGGGCTGGTTGAGGCGCACGGCACAGGCACGCCCGCTGGCGATCCGACCGAGTTTGACGGCTTGAACCAAGTGTTCAGCCATAACAACCCCGCGCGGCAACACATCGCGCTCGGCAGTGTGAAATCGCAGATTGGGCATACAAAAGCGGCGGCGGGCGCGGCGAGCA
>CAYSDT010000053.1:0-2847 GCA_964429835.1 uncultured Ardenticatenaceae bacterium
CTAATTTTGTGCAACTACTACTCTTCGCTGCTTAATCAGCTATTCCAGACGTTTCAACGGCCGTTTCCTTACACCAGTCGGCAATGGCCGCTTCGATACTGTCCAGAACCGCCTCCAGCGAGGTAAAGGTCTCTTCACTTTCCCAAACCACGCCGCCATCGTCTATGACGCGGGCGGTGACGTTGGTGTAGCCGTCGTCGCAGTAGCCAATTTCAATGCCGCCATCGGCCATCCACATGCGGATATTGTGGTATTTTTCGTCAATCGTTTTTGTCATGGCGTTGCTTCACCCCCGCTCCAGATTGGTTCACTCCTACGGCTACGCCTGCGAGAGTGAACCAATCGTCGCTATATGTTCTTCATCTCTTCAATAATTTGCATGGTTTGGGTGCAAACGGCCGTTTTTCGCAAATTTAGGAGGGTGATGGGGTAAACGGCCGTTTTCCCCCACAAAAAAAGCCCGCACAGAGTTCATCCATGCGGGCTTTCTTGTCCAATCTATGTAACATCTCAATAACTTGGGGTAAAGACCTGACAGGTTTCATTAACACCTTTCGTTTTACACGAGTGTTGCCGATAAACCTGTCAGGTCTCCCTCGAAATACTGAGAAGATACTAATCTATTTCATAATGATCGGTAAATAAGTAAATGTACGGGGCAAGAAACTTAGCCCAACGACGACTGGATCGTGATCAGATGCGCGGTAGGGGCCTTCACCGTATAAACTGATTTGTTGTGCAGGCGTTTTCCACTCTTCGTTATAATCCAGCGAGATTGGTTCATCAGAATTGATGTGCCATGTCGTTGCCCCTGTGATGAATGGGGTTAAGGCTGGACTGGAAAGCGCGTGATCCAGATACCCATGCTGACCATCAAACACATAGGAATAAGCGTATAAGCCGCCAAATTTGAATAGCAGGTTGTCGTATCCAGCATCTTTAATTGCTGTGATCGGGTCTTCCATCGCGTAGGCGTTTAGATCGCCGATGATGATGTTGTATGAGCTTCCACTGCCAGTTGGGTCTGTTGCCAGCCAATTGACTAATGCTTCAGCGGCCGTTGTGCGTGTTTCGTTGCAATTTCCTTGTCCATCCCCTGCATCTGGGTCACCAATGCTGGCACAGCTTGATCTTTTTGATTTCAAATGATTAACGGCAACGGTCACCGTCTCGCCAGAGGTGTTATCTGTGAATGCTTGGGTAAGCACAGGACGGTTTTTACCTTCATTAAATGAGGAGTCTACGCTGTCGTCTAGAATTTTGAAACTGCCTGCCAATGTGACGCTGGCGGGCTTGTAGAGCAAACCGACTGCAATTGCATCTGTCCCAATTGGTGCGCCGGGATTGATGAATGCGTATGTGCCTGCGCTGGTGGCATCGTTCAACCCATCAACCAACTCCTGGATTGCGCTTGATGCGCCGTACCCATCATTTTCAATTTCCATTAAGCCGATGATGTCAGCATCCATAGCGACGATGGCGTTGACGATTTTGGTGTGCTGGCGATTGAATTCTGTGAATGTATCTGCGCCACGCGCTGTGGGGAAGCCATTTCCATTGCCATCCCCATTAAAATAGTTGAGAACATTGAAGCTGGCGATGGTTAGATTGCCGCCAACATTTGGGGCAGTAACGGGGCGTGGATTGGCAACGGTAAAATCGACCGCGCCTGTGGGTTGGATGTGATACCAGCTGTTAAAACCATCGACTACGCCAGTCAGGTTGGCGACATAATCGCCGCCGCGCAGGGTGTTGTCGTAACTTAATCCTGCACCCGGATAGATGATGGGGACATGGTTTTGATCGGTGTAAGTATCATCAAGCACAATGCGGCTGCGGTCATTTAGCTCTTGCTGAGCAAGTGCAGGTGTGCCGGGTGTGATGATGTTTGTCGGGTTAAAAATGCGGTCGTTGACGGATAAGGAGACTTGTCCATAACGGCCGAGAAGGTAATGTTCTGTGACGTACAACCCTTGTGGGAATTCAACTGACATGCCTTCGTACTGTTCCCATGTGTTCAAGCTGGAAACGGGGAGGGAAACGGCCGTTGGTGTAATTGTCGCCCCCGTGCTGCAAACGATAACGGAGGAAACTGTGGTAATTTCAGTTATATCACTGTATTCGACGACCGTTCCAGCAACACGCACCACATCGCCAACGGCGACAACGGTGCTGTCATAAACGAGAATGCCGTCGGATGTGGCTACGTTGCCGTCACCGATGGCATCTTGGATGTAGAAGTTGTTGGCTTGGTTTGTGTCTTGAAAAACGGCCGTTACTACCCCCTCTGTCGCAACCAAATTTCCTGCAATCGGACTTGCCGATCCACTGCCTTGAATATCATAGATGGGGGTGTGCGGTGAACCACAATCATTTGCAAAAGCGGTCGTTGTGGTGGTGGCATTACCCATCGTGTTTGTCATCCAATTGGTTGCACTAACGCCATAAACGGCATTAACGATAGATGTTCCAGTCGTTTCGGTGGCTGTCACCATAAATGTGCGCTCAATGGATGCTCCGGCAACAAATTCGCCCGTAATTGCCCAACTGACAACACCACTTGTCTCTACACCGCCGTCAGAAGCGGAAATAAAGTCGGCGTTGGTTGGCACAACATCGGTAATGATGGTTCCTGTGGTGGTTATGCCCGTATTGTTAACGAGCGTAATCGTATAGGTGAATACTTCGTTTGCGTCTACGATGGATGGAGCGGATTTAGAGATGGAAAACCCGCCGCTGCTGCCTGTCGCTGCGTATGTTCCAAAGGGAACGGCCGTTTCTATCTGACCAGCATCCATTCCATCCAATATATTATTACCGGGAATCTCCCAATTTGCTTCTACCCAT
>CAYSDT010000053.1:2947-6178 GCA_964429835.1 uncultured Ardenticatenaceae bacterium
GTGCCAGCGGCTTTAACGGCCGTTGTTTCCGAAAACATAGCCACGATTAACATAATCAGCAAAAGCAACGCGCCGATTAAAGGGAATCCAATTTTCTTGATGTTTTTTCTTGTCTGCATGTACTCATTCTCCGTTGTGTAATTTGATAATAATTTTCCTGCGTTTCTCTCCAAATGAGAGCAAGCGTGAATTATTCCAGAATGAGGGGATGGGGGCAAACGGCTATTTTTAACGCGCTTTCAGCGCGTTTCTTGTGTCAGGCATCGGTTTTTAACCGATGACGTGCTTCATGCGATTGCCATTGTTAATTATTCATCCCCCATCCCCCCCTTTCTGCTATAATCCAGTCCATGAGCTTTTCAATTGGCGCTGACATTGGCGCATACACAATCACCGATGAACTCGGAAAAGGCGGCATGGCAACCGTCTATAAAGCCCGCCATAATAAATTAGAGCGCGATGTCGCTATCAAAGTCATGCACCCTACCTACAGCGGCGAAGAGACCTTCATCCGCCGTTTTGAACGCGAAGCACGGGTCGTCGCTCGACTGGAACACCCGCACATCGTCCCCGTTTACGATTACGCCGTCCACGAAGGGCATCCCTATTTGGTCATGCGTTACATCAAAGGTGAAACGCTGAAAGATCGGTTGAACGAAGGCAACTTGTCCACCCGCGAGATTTTGCGCCTGACAGATGCCATCGCTTCCGCGCTTGATTACGCCCACAGCGAAGGCGTGTTGCACCGCGATATTAAGCCGTCCAACATTTTGCTCACCGCTGGGCAAGGCGTGTATATCACCGATTTTGGCCTTGCACGGGTGATGCAATCGGGCGAATCGACCCTCTCGCAGGGGATGATTATGGGGACACCCCATTACATCTCACCCGAACAGGCGAAGGGTGTAGCCGAGCTAGACGGCCGTGCAGACTTGTACTCTTTTGGTGTCATTTTGTACGAAATGGCGACGGGGCGCGTCCCCTTCCGTGCCGAATCGGACTTTTCCATCATCCACGCCCAGATATTTGACTCACCGCCATTGCCCAGCACGATCAACGATTCCATCAATCCACGCTTGGAAATGCTGTTACTGAAAGCGTTGGAAAAAGAGCCAGATGCGCGTTACGACACGGCGGGGGCGATGGCATCCGCGCTTCACAAGGCGTTGGATGATACGCCGAGTAATATCTCCCCAGCGGGAATACCTGCATTAACCGACTTTACCCCTGTGGCGATGACGCAGGTGGATGCGGCGGCTTCCATCCCGCCCCCACCGCCATCAAAGCCAGAAATAACAGCGGAAGAAGCTGAACCCATCGCCCCCCCGCCAGAACCTGTGGTTGTGGAGAAAAAGAAGGGGAAGAAAACGGCCGTTTTAATCGGTGGCGGTATCATTGCAGGTATCGCGCTTTGCGCCTGTCTGTTGCTGGCACTCGGTGCGATGAATGATGCGGCTGAGTTTGGCGATGAGGATGTTGATATAGGCAGTGTGGTGGAAACGGCCGTTGTTTCTACCATCGTTTCTGAATTGCCGCCCACCTTGCAAACGCCGGCAATCGCCGAACTTGAACCCCCAACCGAGCCACCGCCAAATGCCGATCCCAACATGATCTTCGCTCCCGTTAATACCGACCGCCACCGCCCGTTGGCGGAATTAATTTTATTAGCCGAAAAAAAGCCGAACGACCGTGTGTTGATGACCGAACTTGCCACTGCTTATTTGGACGCTGGCGATTGGGACAGCGCGGACGAGCTTGTGGATCGCGGATTTGCTGATGTGCGGACGGCCGTTCCGTTTGTGCGAACGGCTGAGGGTTTACTGGAAAACGGCCGTGTTGATTTGGCCTACATCGTGCTGGAAGAGGCGATGTATAAGTTTGAGGACAGCCCGCGCCAACTTGCTAATGGGCAAGTGCAACGCATATTACTGCTGATCAACATCTGGTACGAAAACCCTGATGGTGTAGAAATGGTGCTGGAGCAAATTACCAATAATCCATCGCCCGCAAGCAGTCCGCTCATTCCTTTAGGCGAGGCGTTTTTACTGGCTTTTCGCCATGACGACATCGAAGCCGCTGAAGAGACGTTGTTGCGTGTAACTGAAGAAGATCACCCGTACACTGCCGATGCGTACTTTTTGCTAGGCGTACTGTACGATAGAACAGCGGCGTATGATGATGCTGATTTAGCGTGGCAGCGTGCGCTGGAGTCAAATCCGCCCAATTGGATGCGGACTATTATTGAATTATCATTGGAAGAATGAAATTGATAAGGGTGTGTTTTATTTACTTAAAAACACGGCAGATGAATCTGCTTCTACATTTGCAAAGTCGGCCTTCGCCGACTAATACCCAGTCGGCGAAGGCCGACTTTGCAGCCGTAGGCGCGAATTTATTTGCCAGCTAAAGTAAATGAAACACATCCAATTGATAAGACCTGACAGGTTTTAGAAATCTATCAGGTCTGAAAGAAAACAATAGGATTAAACTTATGAGAACCCCCTTTATTGCTGGTAACTGGAAAATGAATAAAACGGCCGTTGAAGCCGCCGCATTCTTAAATGAAATTAAAGACGAATTAAACGCCATCGAAGGCGTAGACATCGCCGTTTGCCCGCCATCCATCGCCATCCCCGCTGTTGCCGAAGCCCTCAGCGGTACGAAAATTGGCGTAGGCGCACAAAATATATGTGGAGCAGAAAGCGGCGCGTACACAGGCGAACTCGCCGCTAACATGGTCGCCCCCTTCTGCCAATACGTCATCATCGGCCACTCCGAACGCCGCGCCTACTTTGGCGTAGTAGACAGTTGGGTAAACGCCAAAGCCAAAATTGCCCTCGCGCACGGCTTAACCCCCATCATTTGCTGTGGCGAAAGTTTGGAGCAAAACGAAGCGGGCGAAACGCAAGCGTTCGTCAGCGGCCAAGTGAAAGCCGCACTCGACGGCTTAACGGCCGAACAAGTCGCCAGTTGCGTCATCGCTTACGAACCCATCTGGGCGATTGGTACAGGAAAATCGGCCAGCGTGGAGCAAGCAGGCGGCATCATTCACGACAGCGTCCGTGTCCCCATCGCCGAAATGTTTGGCGATGAAACCGCCCAAGCAGTACGCATCCAGTACGGCGGCAGCGTCAAAGAAGGCAACATCGCCGCCTACATGAGCCACCCCGACATCGACGGCGCACTCGTCGGCGGCGCAGCGTTGAAAGCGGGTTTTGTGCAACTCGTCGC
>CAYSDT010000053.1:6278-8947 GCA_964429835.1 uncultured Ardenticatenaceae bacterium
CCCCCATGCCCACCGAATTCACTCCCATCATTCTGGTAATCATCACTTTCGTGCTGTTGTGGTTTATGCAGCGATGGGTACACACGCATTTGCACGGCTTGGCGTTGCTGTTGATGGGCAATGCGGAACGGGCGACGATTTTGTACGCGCTGGTACTGTTGCCGGGTGTTTTTCTGCATGAAAGCAGCCATTGGTTGACGGCGAAGATATTGGGTGTACGCACGGCTGGCTTTTCGCTCATCCCTCGTCGGCAGGCGAATGGCGGGGTGCAGTTGGGTTATGTGCAGTATTACAAAACGGCCGCTCTTGGCCCCATCCGCGAAAGTTTGATCGGGGGCGCACCGTTGATTGTGGGAACGGCCGTTATTCTCCTCATCGGCTTTCAACTGTTCAACTTGCCCGAACTGCTCATCGCCATACAAGCGGGCGACGCGGATATGCTCTCCGCCGCGTTGCGCCAACTCTTTGAAGCCGACGACCTCTTTGTCTGGCTCTACCTCATTTTTGCCGTTGCCAACGCGATGATGCCCAGCGCGTCTGACCGCCGTGCGTGGCCTGCCTTTTTGGCAATGATGGGCGCGGCGGTTGCCGTGTTATTCATTTTGGATTTACAAGGGGTGCTGTGGCAGGGGATTGGTGAACCAACGGCCGTTATTTTTGGTTATCTCGGTCTCGCCTTCGCAATGGGAGTTGCCGTCGATTTCATCGCCATCGTCACCCTGATCATGCTGGAAACCATTGTCAGTAAAATCAGGGGAGTCAACATCGTTTACGGATAAAAATAGGACACTGATTGCACAGATGAACACTGATTTTAGATGCTTTTATCAGTGAAATCAGTGCAATCAGTGTCCAAAAAAACACTTTCTCTATCTCTATCTCTCGTCTCTATCTACTCCCGAATATGCCCATCGCCAATTCCAATCCATTTGTAGGTCGTCAACTCCGTCAACCCCATCGGGCCGCGAGCGTGTAATTTCTGCGTGCTGACGGCCACTTCCGCCCCCAGCCCAAACTGCCCGCCATCGGTAAAGCGCGTGCTGGCGTTCACATAAACGGCCGATGAGTTCACCTCGTTCACAAATTGGGTCGCGTGTGCCAAATTATTACTCAAAATGCTGTCAGAATGTTCGGTGCTGTGCGCGTGAATATGGGCGATGGCTTCGTCGAGGTCAGCCACTATTTTGACACCCAAAATCAGCCCCAACCATTCTTGATCAAAATCGTCTGCACCAGCGGCAACGGCGGCGTTGCTTCCTAGAATCTCTAAGCTGCCCGCATCAGCCCGTAATTCAACCTTGCTTTCGGCTAATCGTGCCGCCATTTGCGGCAAAAATTCAGCAGCGATGGCGGGATTGACCAGCACTGTGTCCAGCGCATTGCAGACGCTGGGGCGTTGCACCTTTGCGTTCTCCACAATGTCCACTGCGCGAGCCAAATCAGCACTGTCGTCCACATAAATGTGGCAAATGCCGATGCCGCCCGTTATAACGGGGATGCTGCTTTGTTCGCGGCATAGCTTGTGCAATCCTGCGCCGCCGCGTGGAATAATCATGTCCACATATTCATCCAGCCGCAATAATTCAGCGACGAGGGCGCGGTCGGGATTGTCGATATATTGCACGGCGGCGGCGGGAACGCCAACTTTTGCCAACGCGGCTTGGATGACTTCAACCAATGCCAGATTGCTTCGTAGCGTCTCGCTGCCGCCGCGCAAAATGACGGCGTTGCCTGTCTTCAAGCACAAACTGGCGATGTCGATGGTCACATTGGGACGTGCTTCGTAAATGACACCCAACACGCCGATGGGGATGCGGCGGCGGCTTAGTTTTATGCCGTTGGGCAGCACTTTGCTGTCCATTTCTTCGCCAACGGGGTCGGGCAGGGTGGCGATTTGGCGAATGTCAGCGGCTAGGGATTGCAAACGGCCGTTTGTCAGTAACAACCTGTCTAAAATTGCCTCAGATAAATTACGGGAACGGCCGTCTTCGATGTCCAACCCGTTCTGCGCCAACACCTTGTCCGCCTGTGCCACCAATTCATCAGCGATGGCGTTCAACGCCCCATTTTTCTCCGTCGTCGTCAATATCGCCAATTGGCGACTGGCCGCTTTTGCCGCTTTTCCCATTTCAATTAAATTGTTCATATCACTCCGTAAAACTAGAGCGATGAGTGGTTCATTTTCGTAGAAATGAACCATTCATCGCTATTTTTTTGCTTTGATCAGCATGACCCAATTACCGCGCATGACCGTTTCGTCACGCTGGTTTAGCACCCGATATTTCATCGTCACGTTGCCGCCGCCGAGCCGTGCCAACGCTTTCAGGGCGGTGATTTCAATCTCGACGCGCACGGTGTCACCCAAAAAGACGGGCGATTTGAACTTGGTGTCCACTTGGCGAAACGCCAGCGTCGTTCCTTCGATGATGCCCGTCTGTGTTGCCAAGCCGACGGCAACCGATAAAACCAACATGCCGTGTGCCACGCGCTGCTCAAAAATCGAGTCAGCGGCGTAAACGGCATCGGTGTGAATTTGGTTAAAATCGCCCGTCAGCCCTGCAAAGCGCACCACATCCGCTTCGGTGATGGTGCGCCCCGCCGTGCCGATCTTCTGCCCGACTTCAAATTCTTCAAAATGGTATCCGCGTGGTTGGAAAGTTGTTGTGTTG
>CAYSDT010000053.1:9047-10953 GCA_964429835.1 uncultured Ardenticatenaceae bacterium
GGGCGGTTCGCGAACCGCCCCTACATGCTTATTCTCTCATATCAACGGCCGTTAAATAGGAATAATCGCCCGACCAATCTGTCACATAAACGGCACGGCCGTCTGGGGTAACAGCCAGCCCATTCGGCCAGTAGAAGCTGCCCGCAGGCCAGGGGGCTTCTCCATTTTCAACTTCAAGCCCGAAAGCGGCTAATTCGTTGCCGTATGGGTCTAATTTCAAGATGGCTGGCTCATCCCACACGACTGTGTAGATGTTACCCGCCGCGTCCACATCCATCCCGTGCATACTGGTGTAGTAAAAACCATCACCGCGACTAATTTCCTTGACCACATTGCCATCGCTGTCTATTTTGATGATTGTGCCATTGATCCATTCGGCAAAATAGACGAAGCCGTCGTCATCAATCGCCATCGGCGTATCATGGGAGACGGTGTACCCCGTGTCGATGGGGATGATGGATTGAAATGTGCCATCCGCGCTGAACTTTTGGATGCGGTAGATTATCTCATCTTCCTTGTTTTTATTGTGGTCAAAGACGTAAGTTGTGCCGTCAGCGGCAACGGCAAGCGCGGTAGGGCTGAGAATGCCAAATTGCCCATCGCCCGTGCCATTGCTGCCATATTCATGGAGAAGTTCGCCTTCAGGAGAGAAGACAACGATGCGCCCTCTGTCATCAATGAAGGATTTATTGGTGACGTAGATGTTGCCAGCCGCATCCAATGCGATACCGCCTGGACTGAAAAAGGGTGAGTCAGTCGTGAACACGTCAATTGTTTCGCCTGATTCGTTCATGACGATTATGCCATTGGATGAGTCGGTGACGTAAATGCGGCTGCGTTCGGCATCGTAGGCTGCGCCGCCAAGATGGCCGACTGGCTCATCTTCATAGCCAGATACGCCGCCAATGCGCCATAAAACACCATTGGGTAATGCGTCAACGGCCGTTTCGTTTGCGGGATGGGCGTTTGCGTCGTCAATGCGTAATCCGATTAGTTCAACTGCGTCAATTTCAGTCCAATCATTCAATGCCGATTGGTCAATGGTGATGCGAATCCCATCGCTGGCGAAATTGCTGTTGACGGCGAGGCTGAGGATGTAGGGGCAATTTTCTTCGGCCGTTTGGGCTTGTGTGAAAACGGGGATAGATTTGCCGTCGGTGGCGAGGAGTTCGACGGCGACGACTTGATCGGGGTTGTAACTTTGGTAGATGTTGATTTCGGTCACTTCGACGGGGATGTCGTAATGCAGTTCAATCCATTCGACGGTGCTGCTTTTGGCCGCCGCCCATGCGGTGATGCTGTCACCGCAATCGTAGGTGTCGGGTGCGCCTTCGGCTTGGAAAGCAGCCCATGACTCATCGGAGAATTCGCTGCTGGCGATGGCGAAGCTCGCCCATTGGGAGATGGTGCCATTGGGCAGGTTGGTGTTGATGGGGGTGTTTAGGTTGGTGCTGAGGGTGAGTTGATAACGGCCGTTACTGTCCCCAAATCCGCTGACGGCAATTTGATATTGTCCATCGGCTGGAATTTGAATATCGGTGATTTCTTCGCCGAAGGAGTCGTCTACCGCGCCCAATGGCAGGATGCTGTCGCCGTTTTGGTCGATGATGTCGAGGACGGCATCGAAGCCGCTGGCGGGGGCGATGGTGACGTAGATGTAGTCGCCGCTGTTGGCTTTGAATGTCCATAATGAACGGCCGTTACTGATAATGCCGCCGTCAACAGCGGTGTTGTAAGCGATGCTGCCATCGGTTGAACTGGTGACGGGCGGCGGGGCGGCGGTTGGCGGCAATGGTGTGGGGATGGGTGCTGGGGTAGATGTGGGGGAAACGGCCGTTGTTATTACGGTTACGGTTGGTTCGGGTGTTGGCTCATCGTCGCCGCAGGCAACGAGGCCAAATAGTAA
>CAYSDT010000054.1:0-7001 GCA_964429835.1 uncultured Ardenticatenaceae bacterium
TTGTTGACGGCGGATGGCATTGCCATCGTTCAGATTGATCCCAAAGAGTATGAGTTAGTCGAATTACAGAATTTGACGTTGTATGACAAGCGTAAGTATGGCAATACGATGTTTTGCTTTTATGAGCAGATTATTGCGTGAAGTGTGACGCACCTTGCAGGTGCGTCACACTGGGGTGGAAGTTGTTCTTGTTGGGATAAACGGCCGTTTTTTATGACTGTTTCAAATTATCTTTGTGATCATGATCACACCAACCAAACTTGGCACAGTAGAGCCTTCTTTTGATCTATAAACGGTCTATAACAAGATTATATAAGCATTTATCTTTCTCTTACCTAATGTTTATGTGACATTATCAGGGCTATGGTACAATGCCCTACATCTTATTGAAAAGATGTGATAATTGTCACATCAAAAATTTAAAAATATCTTAAGGAGATAAAATGAGTGAATTAATTGTATTAGCGTTCAAAAATGAAGCTGCGGCTCTCGAAATGCGTAACAAATTGGTGTCTTTGCAAAAACAGCACATCATCAGCTTGGAAGATGCGGCCATTTGTGTGCGTAAAGACAACGGCAAAGTAAAAGTAAAACAATTGCACAGCCTCGTTGGCTCTGGTGCATTGGGCGGCGCGTTCTGGGGTATGCTGATTGGTATGCTCTTCTGGGCTCCCTGGCTCGGTTTCGCAATCGGTGCAGCTTCTGGTGCATTGGGCGGCGCAATGGCTGACATTGGTGTTGATGATAAATTCATCAAAGAAGTCGGCTCGACGATTGAACCCGGTCAAGCCGCATTGTTCTTGCTTGTTTTGGATGCAACTGGTGACAAACTGTTGCCCGAAATTGAAGGAATGGAAGCAACTATCCTCCAGACTTCCTTGACTGACGAAGATGAAGCCAAATTGCGCGAAACCTTCGGCGTTCACGACGAAGAAGAATAAATAGACCTCTTTTTTGTTAGGAATCGTATAAAACGGCCGTTTTTCTTATGAAAACGGCCGTTTTTGCGTTTATATAACTATTTCTGTTGACAATCATTAAGAATAGATTAAAATTTCGAGCGATACATTAATAAGTGACACCATAAGAGGAGGTGATGCGAAACAAGTAGAGACCAACCAACTATTGTTTAGAAGATCGATTGACAAATTGTTACTATTTAATAACAAGTTTTCTCTAAGGAGGAGAAACATAAAATGAAAAAAACTATTTTTTATCTCTTACTCGTAGCCATGATGGCAATGTTATTGTCCGCATGTGGTGGTGAATCATTAGAATGTACCGATCCACTCGGTTGTATTGAAGTAGCAGAAGGCGATCCCATCCTGCTTGCTTCCTCACTCGTTATTTCTGGCCCCAACACCCAACTTGGTTTAGATTCCCAATGGGGCGTTGAAATCGCCATTGATTATGCCAACGAAGATGGTGGCATCATGGGTCACACCATTTCCTTGCAGCCAGAAGATGATGGTTGTAATGCAGAAGGTGGTCAAACCTCCGCGCAAAAAATCGTCTCTAATCCAGACATCGTAGCCATGATTGGTACAAGCTGCTCTGGTGCAGGCGTTCCCGCTTCCGAAATTGTCTCCGAAGCTGGTTATGTCATGGTCTCCCCCTCTAATACAGCCCCCGTTTTGACCGATCCCGATACGCATGGTGCTGGTTATCTGCGTACCGCCCACAATGATAAAGTTCAAGGCCGTGCGATGGCTGAATTTGCGTATAACGAACTTGGCCTCCACACCGCCGCTGCCATCCATGATGGCGATCCCTACACAGAGGGTTTGGCAAGCGTCTTCCGCGCTTCTTTTGAAGAATTAGGCGGCGAAATTGTTGCTTTTGAAGCTGTTACCCCCGATACAACCGACTTGACCCCCGTTTTGACCACAATTGCAGCCGCTGGGCCGCCAGAATTCCTCTACTACCCCGTCTTCATTGAACTGGGTGCAAACATCACCAAACAATCCCAAGAAGTTGATGGGTTGGCTGGTGTTGTATTGGCCGCCGCTGATGGCGTTCAATCTCCCGACTTCCTCGCCGCCGTTGGCGATGCAGGTGAAGGCATGTACGCCTCTGGTCCCGATTTGGGATTCGGCAACGAACTGTACACTAAATTCCTTGCAACTTACCAAGAAAAATATGGTTCAGAACCAACCGCACCTTTCCACGCACACGCTTTTGATGCGACCAATCTTATTTTGGCTGCCGTTGAAAAAGTCGCCCAAGAAGGGGATGATGGTTCATTGTTGATTGGTCGCCAAGACCTGCGCGATGCTCTGTTTGCCACCTCTGGCTTTGCAGGCGTAACGGGTACATTGACCTGTGATGATAATGGTGACTGTGCTGATCCGAAGATCGTTGTCAACGAAGTTCAAAGCAACGCATTTGTCCCCGTTTGGCCGTAAACATAAATTGCTTGATTCCATCGTGATTGATGGGGATCAGGTGATCATTTGAATAAATGATGACAGGCTTTTGTTATCAAGAGCCTGTCATCTTCTCTGTTAATTAGATGGGCAGAAATGCACATCTAATTTCTTTTTATGAGTCTGCTGAAAAAAGTTCGACTTTTGCCCATCAAGGCGCAAACCCTGTTGAGACGGAAAGTTGAACTTTTTGATTTCGACACCTTTTCAGTGGACTCTTTTTACACTCTTTATACGCGGGGATAAGCATATGCCGCAAAGCTTAGCAAAACGCATCAAAAGCATTGATTACATCGCACTTGTTTTATGGTTGTTCAAGACAGGGATTATCGTTCTTGTTTTATGGGGAACCTTCGCCAAAATCTTCTTAGGACGCGGCGTTGACTATACAGCATCGGACTGGGCTGATTTCGTGGTGACTGGATTATCACAGGGAAGTCTTTACGCATTGATTGCGCTGGGTTACACGATGGTCTATGGCATCTTGTTCATGATTAACTTTGCTCATGGCGAATTTTTCATGTCTGGCACGATGGCTGCAACTGTTCTGGTTGCTATTCCGTTAAGTATGTCTGGATTGCTCGATAAGTATCCGATTCCGGGCTTATTGCTGATATTTTTCGCGTCAATGATGGTATCTGTCGGTGTTGCATTGTTGACAGAGCGCATTGCTTATCGGCCGTTACGTTCCGCACCGCGCCTTGTGCCGTTAATTACGGCGATTGGGGCATCTTTCTTTTGGCAATACTTCTTTCGCGGCATGTTTGGTTCCAGCATTATCCCTTTCCCCGAGATGGAAATTTTCAAAGGCACGTTTGATATATTTGGATTTGAAATTCTGAGGACGCGGGCTGTTGTGATGGTTTCATCTTTGGTTGTGATGGTTGGCTTAAACGCATTTATCAATCGAACCAAAACAGGCAAAGCGATTCGTGCTGTGGCAGAGGACAAGGATGTTGCTGCATTGATGGGTATTGATGTTGATCGCGCAATCGCCATCACCTTTGTGATTGGCGCGGCGGCGGCTGGTTTTGCTGGCATTTTGTACGCGATTGTTTTCCGTCAGGTCAATTTCTTTATGGGATTTGTTCCCGGCATTAAGGCGTTTACAGCGGCCGTTTTAGGTGGCATTGGTAGTATTCCCGGTGCGGCGTTGGGCGGACTGTTTCTTGGTGTAGTTGAATCCGTCGGGCCGCCGCTCTTTTTGGAAGGGCTGAATATACCCGGCGCACATCAACTAAAAGATGTGATTGCGTTTACGATGCTGGTATTGGTGCTGATTTTCCGCCCGCAGGGCATTCTCGGCAAAAATTTATCTGAGAAAAAGGCATAAGGGGCGAATCATGGCACAGATTAATTTACAAATGGATCAGTTACAGATAGAGCAATCGCAAAGCGTTGATTTGAAAACGGCCGTTCGTCTTGGATTGTTAGCAGGCATCATCGGCTTGAGCGTCAGCGTCATTGGTATGGTCGAAGCATTTGATCAACGGGACATCATTACCGATTATTTCTCGCTGGGGCAACTTCTGCTTTTCGCAGCACCAATTATCATCGGTTATTTCGTTGCTTCTCAGTATGGTAACGCGAGGCGGGGATCGCTGCTGTTAAATGGGGGTATTGCTGGTTTTCTGTCGGCCGTGCCGCTTGTCGGCTTGATTGCTCTCACCGTTATCTGGCCGACTATCCGCGATTCGTTTGTCAACGTCTCGCCGCCGTTGATTGAAATTTTAACTTTTGGTCAGGGCAATGTAGTTGGCAGTGTGATACTGCTGGTTACGATGACAATTTTAGGTGTGGTTGGCGCAATCGTTTATATTCTGCCAGACAAATACACACGGCCGTTTTTATTCGCCCTCTTCGTCACCATCGGCATTGGCATGTTCTCTGATGTGTTGCTTAACATTTTACGCCCGATGCTTCCACGCTCGGTTTTGCGTTTCTTGTTTGGCATTAAGGGGATTACGCTGGTAACGGCCGTTGTTGTTTTCCTCATCGCCATTATCGGTATTATCTTATGGGATGCGCGTGGCAAAGAATTTGTCCAAGAACGGAAGGCGGCACAAACGGCCGTTCAGCGCAGTAAAACACAAAAAGCGAGCATGGTTGTCGCTGGCCTGTTTTTGCTGGTACTTCCCCTCATTCTCGGCACATACCTCACCGAAGTCGTCGATAATGTCGGCATCTATATTTTGATGGGCTTTGGCCTCAACATCGTTGTTGGCTTTGCTGGATTGCTTGATCTCGGTTACGTCGCCTTTTTTGCCATTGGCGCGTATACGATGGGCATTTTGACCTCCACAGGCGGACTTGGCGGGGCGCACTTGAACTTCTGGGTTGCGCTTCCCATCGCCGTTGGTGCGGCCGTTTTGGCTGGCCTCATTTTGGGTATTCCCGTACTGGGAATGCGCGGCGATTATTTGGCGATTGTCACGCTCGGCTTTGGCGAAATCATTCGCGTCTTGGTCGTGTCCGATCTGCTGAAAGAGTACATTGGCGGCGCACAGGGCATCTTGCAAATTCCGAAACCAGAAATTTTCGGCATCGCCCTTGTTCAACCGCAGGAATCGTACTATCTTATTTTGGCGGGGGCGGCATTGGCGGGCTACGTCTCATGGCGTATGCGCGATTCACGCGCTGGTCGTCGCTGGATGGCGATGCGCGAAGATGAAGACGTTGCTGAAGCGACGGGTATCCATCTCATCAGCACTAAATTGCTTGCCTTTGGGATGGGCGCGGCATTTTCTGGCTTAGCAGGCGCGATTTTCGCTTCTCGATTAGGCTCTGTTTTTCCGCACAGTTTCAACTTGCTTATTTCCATTAACGTATTGAGTCTTATTATTGTTGGTGGTATCGGCAGTTTGCCCGGCGTTGTCGTCGGCGCATTGGTGCTGGTTGGATTACCTGAACTATTACGCGAATTTGCGGAATACCGCATGTTACTCTATGGCGCACTACTCATCGCCATGATGTTGCTTCGCCCAGAAGGATTGTGGCCGTCACCCATCAGCAAGCGTGAACTTCATGCGGCCGATGATGATGCGTTTACGTCTGATTAGCTTATATTAGGAACTACTTATGCCTATTTTAGAATCAAAACAGATGGTGAAGCGGTTTGGGGGATTAACGGCCGTTAATGAATTCTCATTCAGCCTGCCCGAACGCTCCATCGTCAGTATTATCGGCCCCAATGGCGCGGGCAAGACCACCTTTTTTAACTGTATTACAGGCTTCTATCAATTTGACGAAGGTGACATCATTTTCGATGGCAAATCGCTTAAAGGATTGATGCCCGACCAAATTACACGGCTTGGCATCGCCCGTACTTATCAAAACATTCGCCTTTTTCCACAAATGACCGCCATCGAGAACATTCTTGTCGGGCTGGAACCGCGTTTACACTCCACTTGGATGGGAGCGGTCTTTCAGACTGCTAAAATGAAGAAAGAAGAGGCCGAAGCGTTGGAAGAGGCAAATCGTTTACTGCGCTTTGTTGGTTTGTCGGGCATGGGCGACACGCTGGCGCGTAACTTGCCCTATGGCGACCAACGACGGCTGGAAATCGGCCGTGCGCTGGGCGGCAAGCCAAAGCTGATCCTGCTGGATGAACCAACGGCGGGGATGAATCCTAACGAAAGCGCGGAAACGACGGAATTCATCCGCCGTTTGCGCGATGATTTGGATATGACCGTCTTGCTTATCGAACATGATATGCGCGTGGTGATGGGTATATCTGAAACCATCACCGTGTTGGATTATGGCAAGAAAATCGCTGAAGGGCTTCCTTCTGAAATTCAAAACAATGTGCAAGTGATTGAAGCGTATTTGGGACGCGGCGCGGCCGCCAGCGCAACAATTGAAATTCCAACAAAACAAGAGGACGCATAGAATGGCCTTACTTGAACTTAATAACGTACACGCCTACTACGGCAACATCCAAGCCCTCGAAGGAATCTCGCTGAAGGTTGAGCAGGGTGAAATTGTCTCGCTTATCGGCGGCAATGGGGCGGGCAAAACGACGACATTACGCGCTATCAGCGGGTTGATGCCGTTACGCTCAGGCTCCATCGTGTTTGATGGCGAAGATTTGAGCGGTTACAAAGCGCATCAGTTAGTCAGCAAAGGGATTGCGATGGTTCCTGAAGGGCGTGGCGTTTTTGCCCGCCTGACCGTTGAAGATAACCTTGATATGGGCGCGTACCATCGCAGTGACAAGGATGGTATCGCGGCCGATATGGAGCGGATGTACAACTTGTTCCCCCGTTTGAAAGAGCGGTATAAGCAGTTGGCTGGCACGATGAGTGGCGGCGAACAGCAGATGTTAGCCACCGCCCGCGCGATGATGTCGCGGCCACGTTTGCTGTTGATGGATGAACCATCTATGGGGCTTGCACCCGTATTGGTAGAGTTGATTTTTTCAACTATCACTGAAATTAATAACGAAGGGGTCACGATTTTGCTGGTTGAACAGAACGCGCATATGGCGTTGCAAGTAGCAGATCGTGGTTATGTGTTGCAGACGGGATCGATTGTGTTGAGCGACTCGGCAGAGGTGTTGCAGCATGACCCGATGGT
>CAYSDT010000054.1:7101-9295 GCA_964429835.1 uncultured Ardenticatenaceae bacterium
TAAAACTTTATATGGGACATTGATTCCACAGATGAACACAGATGAAAATTTGTGATATTTGTGGAATCAATGTCCTATTTTTGTTTTAACTATAACTGTATTTTTGTATTGGTTGTATACTATTCTCTGAAGGACATCACCGATTAGTGTACTAAACTTTAACTTTGAACTACATCTAAAATGGAGAACCAGACATGAGTGATCAGATTGTTTCCGCATTATCAATTGCTGATATTTTTGATTCGTTGACGCGCACGCAACTTGCATTGGTGGCTGCGATTAGTGAGCCGATAACGTACCAATCGGGCGATATAATTATTGAAGAAAACGGCCGTACTGACAGCATGTTCATTATCGTGCGCGGCACTGTTGAAATTTTAGTAAACCCTGGATTTGTCACCAAAAGTACGGATGATGATGACGAGATGGTTTTATTGACTGAACTGAGATCGGGGCAGGTTGTTGGTGAAATTGCACTGGTTGACCAGGGCATTCGCACCGCGACTGCTCGCATTGGTCAAGAAACAAGTGAATTATTGCGTATTCCACGCGATAAAATGATAAACCTTTGTGATACCTATCCTGAATTAGGATATAAAATCATGACAAACCTTGCGGCAGATCTTGCCTTCAAAATCCGTAATACAGATTTGTCTGCACGCTAATACAAGAGGCAACATGCGCCGCAGCGCACCACGAATAATGAAAATAGAGCGCGGGCTACCAGCCTGCACATGGGCGGGTGAGATGCCCGCGCTCCCATTTACACAGGAGATATTGGCGTAGTAGGTGAGCAAGTCGTGATTTTTTACTCGCCACTCGCACACTCGCATCATGGACATTGAACTCATCAGCATTGGCGACCGCCTATTATTGAGCGACATTCTGGACACGAATGCCGCTCATCTTTCGCGCCAACTGCATGATGCTGCGTTACCTATTGTTTGCAAGAGTACAGTTGGTGATAACCTTGCCATTTTGCTGGATGTGTTGCAATCAGCAACACGGCGGTCTGATGTTATTATCACCATTGGCGGGCAGGCTGGCGAATCTGGCGGCTTAATCCAACGCGCTATTGACCATCTTGAAGACCAAATTGACAGTGACGAAGAGCCTCTCCGTTTGGTGATGGGAGCGTGTCCGTTACTGGTTTGGCCGCGACTAACCATCGCCGCTTTGCCTGACAATCGCCGTGAAATGGCATATTTATTGACGACTGAATTGATGCCCTTTTTGCAAAAACATTTTTCCAGTAAGTTACATCGCCTGTCGTTGACATTGCGGGTAGTGGGCATTGCTGAGAGCAGCATTGCTGGGCGATTGAGTGACCTAATGCCGTATGAGTTGGCGTGTGTTTCTTACACTTCGTATGCAGGACAAACGGCCGTTTCTCTCTGGTCTGAATCATATTTAGAAGAACAAGCGGCGAATAACCTCGCCCATTTGCGCCAAATGGTTAAGGAGCGGCTGGACAGTTATGTGTTTGGCGAAGACGAAGATCGGCTGGAAGATCAAATTGTGGAGATGTTGAGTCAATGCGATTGCCATCTTGCCATCGCCGAATATGGTACTGGCGGTAATTTGGAAGGACTGTTGAAAACGGCCGTTTCCCCCCCGCACATTGACAGCATCATCGCCGATGATTGGCGCGAAATCGACGCGCAATTAGGGTACGCCGTAAATGAAGATGATGTGGATTGGACACGATCTGGGCGCGACATCGCTGAGAAATTGCGCGTCCAATTTCAAACAGAATTGGGTTTGTTCATCCATAAACGGATAACAAGCGGCGGTGTGCAGATTATGGTTACGTTAGCCACGCCAAGGGGCGTTTCCATCGCCCAGCGTTTCTTTGGCGGTCAGCCGCAAAGCATTAACGATTGGGCCAGCACGCTGGGATTGGATCATTTATATCGGTGGTTGCGGGCAAATTTCTTCGCAAACCAATGAACGCGCCGCTTCTCCTTTTGCACGGTTTCACTGGCAGCCGCGCAGATTTTGCCTTCTTGCGCCAGCACCTTCCCCAATACGAAACCATCGCCCTTGATTTGCCCGGACATGGCGACAACCCATCGTCCGCCCCGTACACGATGGCACAAGCCGCCGCTGATGTGGTGGCGCAGATGCAGGAAAAATGTGGTGAGCAACCCTTTCACCTGATCGGCTACTCAATGGGCGGGCGATTGGCACTCTA
>CAYSDT010000054.1:9395-10901 GCA_964429835.1 uncultured Ardenticatenaceae bacterium
TTGCGCGGCATGGGGACGGGGGTGCAACCCTCACTTTGGTCGCGCTTGGGCGAATTGCGTATGCCCGTACACCTTATTGTTGGTGCGTTAGATCATAAATTCGTCGCCATCGCGCAAGAAATGGCGGGGGCGATGGGTGATGTGCGATTGGATGTTGTGGCGGGGGCGGGGCATACGGTGCATTTGGAACGGCCGTTAATTTTTGCAGAACTTGTGTCAAGTGCAACGCACCTTTGAGGTGCGTCGCACTTTAGTCTAAAACAGCCGCACCTCAACCCACTCACCAGCCAACAGCCCGCCTGTGTTCAACGGCACTTTGATCAGCCCGTCGGCGTTGACGAGAGTGTAGATGAGGTTGCTTTTGCCAAAAACGGCCGTTGCTACCAACCCCTCATCCCCATCCGACACCTTCGCAGGGATATAATCCTCACGGCCGCTTTCACTGGCGATGTTTTTGCTCAATTTTGCCCACACCCGTCCGCGACGGGGCGGTGTTTGCAACCCTTGCATCCGATAAATGGCAGGCACACCGAACATATCATACTGCACCATCGCCGAGACGGGGTTGCCGGGCAGCCCAATCACAGGCTTGCCATCAATTGCACCGACGATAGTTGGTTTGCCCGGCCGCGTCGCCACGCCGTGCAGCAGCACGCCCGGCTCGCCCAACTGGTCGATTACATCGACCGTCATATCGCGCACGCTGACCGATGATCCCGCCGACATGACCAGCATATCCGCGTCGGCGATGGCGGCTTTGGCGGCGGCCAGCAACGCCTCAAAATCATCAGGCACGATGCCGCCGATGAGCGGAATGCCGCCCGCTTGCCGCGTTAATCCAGCAACGGTGTAGCTGTTGATGTCTCGAATCTGCCCTGCGCCAGCCCATTCGCTGGGCGGCACGACCTCATCGCCCGTTGCCAAAATAGCCACGCGGGGGCGACGGGTGACGCTGATTTCGGTGATGCCCAGCGCGAATAAGCCGCCAATATCTTGGGGGCGGATGAGATGGGCGGCGGGGAGAATAACGGCCGTTTCTGCCACATCTTCCCCCACTTGCACCACATTTTGCCCAACAGCGACCGCTTTCATCACTTCAATTTCAAAATCACCAACTTGCTCGCCAACAACCTGCGTATGCTCCACTTGCACAACCGCATCGGCCGTTTCTGGAATCATGCCGCCCGTATGCACAATAACTGCCTCGCCTGTGCCGATGATAACGTCGGCGGCGCGCCCCATCGGCACTTCACCGACGACGTGCAAAAAGGCGGGCAGACTGCCGCTTGCGCCGTAAGTGTTCCCCGCTTTGACGGCGTATCCGTCCATCGTGCTGCGGCGGAAGGCGGGCAGGGCGTGTGGAGCTTTGGTGGAAACGGCCGTTATTCGTCCTAAACTTTCTTCAACAGCAATCGCTCCTGAAGATAAAGTCGTAATCTGTGCAAATAATACATCCCGCGCTTCGTCGGGGGGGAGAACATTAAAAAATTCACTCATAATGGGGGA
>CAYSDT010000055.1:0-10860 GCA_964429835.1 uncultured Ardenticatenaceae bacterium
ATCCACGCCGACGCATCCGCCCACGGATGGGGCTGTTGATACATATTGACGAAAGCGAACGCATAAACGGCCGTTGGTAACAGCACCAACCCAATAAGGACACTGATAAACACAGATGAACGCTGATTTTTTATCTTTTCATCAGTGTTCATCTGTGAAATCCGTGTCCCAACCTTCCACAACAACGCCGCCGCAAAAATCATCAAAAACGGGGTTAAGGGTTGCATATAACGCATGAATTTGACATAAAATCCACCCGTCACCACAAAAAACGGCACAGTCCACGCCACCACAATCGCCGCTGGCAAATCAATCGTAAATGGGTTTCTGTACACTGATTTCACAGATGAACGCAGATTTTTTTCTTTTTTACGAAACGCTCCCACAATGAAAATTGCAAATCCAACGAAAGCAGCCACGCCCAAAGCCCATCCCATCCCCCAGCGCAACTGCATTTCGATGGGGTACAGATACGCTGTCGTGCCTTCATATTGGCGCGTAAACGGGAAACTGCCGCCGCCGCGCACCATGCTGCTTTGGCGAATGATGTTGTCCAAATAACAGGAATTCCAGTCGATGGCAGGGATGTCGATCCCTACAATTGTGGTCGCGGGGCTGACCAAATCGCATGTTTGGTCAATCAGGGCGAATGGGTTGGTGATGATGAAGGTGAGAATGGCGAAGGAAACGGCCGTTATTAACAAAATCCCGCGCCGCCGTCGCCCACCTCGCCAAATCGTGATCAGCAACGGCAAAAACAGCATAATCGCCGAAAACTTGGCTCCCACCGCCAACCCGACAAACAGAGCCGCCAGCATTACATTCAGACCTGACAGGTTTCCCCACGATACTTTGGCAGAGCGAGATGTTTTGCTAAAACCTGTCAGGTCTTTCACATCTCGCACCATAAAATAGATTGCACCGACAACAAAAAAAGTGAGATATGGATCGACGGCGAAGAAATGTGCCAACTGAATGTGCATCACATTGACGGCTAAAAAGGCGGCGGCAAGAAGGGCGATTTTGCCATCAAATAGCCGTCGCCCCAGCAGGTAGACGAAAATTAGCGTGCCTAGATCAAATAAACCAGTAAGGGCGCGGGAAACGGCCGTTAAATGTCTGTATTCAATGAGAGAACGGCCGTTCAACAGGTCGCTGGTCAGCAACCAAGAGTCGGGGAAAAACGGCCGTAATGTTGGGGCTGCCCATTCCAACAAGCGCGTCGCCGCCACGCCCAAATAGAGCGGGAAATGCCCATATGCAAACTTGCGCGGCTCATCGTGCAGCACGCCAATGCCTTCGCTTTCGCCATCAGCAGGCCAATAATAGGGGTTAAATGATGATTGCACAGGGTCAAACGCCGTCGCCCAATCGCTCGGCCACTCAATCGTCGTCGCCACCCAACTGATATACCGTTCGTCGGGGTGATGGTGGTTATAATCATCCCAATCCAGCCCTGTCCAACGCAACCCAGCGGCGATTAGCAAAATAAAAACCAAAATTAACCCTTCGATCCAACGCTTTTTCTCCAAAATCATGCCCCTATTCTCTCTCATTTTTGCACGAACGCGAAAGCTGGGTTTGGCGACACCAAACCCCTACAACAGCTTGTACGGGCATGGCGTTGCCATGCTCCAGCATCGATCCCAAATTCGCCCCATCCCCTACAATGCACTATACTTAGTGCCGATTTTTTTGAGTAAAGTAAAGGATAATGGACGACTTATTTTGGGATGCAACTTACGCCATTTCGATGGCTTTAATGGAAAAGTATCCCACGATTGACATCGAAAGTGTCGGTCTGGAACAACTAAACAGCATGATTCTGGCTTTACCCGCTTTTTATGATGACCCTCGATTGGTCACCAACCAAATTCTACTTGACATTCAAACCATCTGGTATGAGGAGGCAACAACTCTATGACTGCACCCCAAAGCAACGTCGGGGAAACGTCACCTGCCGTTCCTGAAGAACTGCAAGAAAACGTCTGGATCACGACTATCGCCAAGTTTCTTGACCCTATTTATAACTGGACGCGCCGCAATTCATTGTGGCCGTTGGGCTTTGGCTTAGCCTGCTGCGCTATCGAAATGATCTGCGCGGCATCAAGCCGTTTTGATTTTGCCCGCTTCGGCATGGAAGTGTTCCGCGCAACACCCCGCCAAGCTGATGTTATGATTATTTCTGGTACTGTCACCAAAAAGATGGTGCCGACCATCGTCCGTCTGTACAACCAGATGGCCGAACCCCGCTATGTCATCGCTATGGGCGCGTGCGCTTCTGGCGGCGGCCCCTTCAAAGAAGGATATAGCGTCGTCGATGGCATTGACAAATTCTTACCTGTCGATGTTTACATTCCTGGTTGCCCTCCCACCCCGCAAGCATTGCTGAATGGCATGATCGCCATGCAGGAAAAAATTGATAATCAATCAATCGCTACTGTGCCGTGGTATCGCAAAGGTGATCCAACGGCCGAATTAGTACCGATTCCATTGCTGGGGCCAGATTTGGTTGACATGCGTCAACTGGATTTGATCAAAAAGCAAGCGGGAAAAGTGGCAATTATGACAGAAGAAGAGGAAGGGGAGATGGCTGTTAAAAAAACGGCCGTTCCCGCATAAAGGAAAGGATTATTAATGAGCGAAGAAATAATTGATGCTCCCGCACAACAAAGCGTGGCCGAAACGGCCGTTGCCAATCTCAAAGAACGCTTCCCCGACTTCGTAACCGATGACCCCCGCGAAGGCTATCACGGACTAATCGTTCAACCCGACAAACTTGTCGAAATCTCCCAAGCATTACGCGACGATATGGGGTTCGATTACCTGACCAGCATAACAGGCGTAGACCTCATAGACGATGGCAAGATGGAATCCGTCTATCACATCACCAGCACGGAACAGGGCGGCAAGCCGCTCGTTCTCAAAGCACAGGTAGAACGTGATAACGCCATTTTGCCCTCCGTTTACTCCATCTGGCCGGGTGCCGAATTCCAAGAGCGTGAATCTTACGATTTGCTTGGCATTCGTTACGACAATCACCCCGATTTGCGCCGCATTTTGACATGGGACGAATTTGAAGGCCATCCATTACGCAAAGATTGGCACGAGCCATACTTTGAGGATGAACACAAACCATTCGGCAGCCGCTGGCCTGCTGGCGAAGTGCGCCGCGCCGAAGAGACAAATGTGTACGGCCGTAATGTACAATATCCCGCAGGTTGGGTTCCCACAGGCAAAGAGTACGAAGTGGAAACCGACACCTATCCTGGCGTTTACGTTGAACCAGATGGCGTTCCCGGCCTCAAAACTGACAAAATCACCGTCAATTTAGGCCCTCAACATCCCTCCACACATGGCGTATTCCGCATGGTTGTGGAATTGGATGGTGAAACCGTCGTCGGACTGAAACCCGTCATGGGCTATCTGCATCGCAATCATGAGAAAATTGGTGAACGCAACACCTTCCTCATGAACATGCCATACACCGACCGCCTCGATTACATCTCTTCCATGAGCAACAATCATGGTTACGCCATCGCTGTAGAAGAGTTAATGGACATTGAAGTTGCCGAACGCGCCGAATGGTTACGCATTTTGGTCGTGGAATTGACCCGTATCATCAACCATATGTGGGCTTTGGGCTTCTTGCTCAACGATATGGGCGCATTGCAAACGCCGATGCTCTACTATTATATTGAACGCGAATTGATTCTCGATTTCTTTGAGGAATTGGCTGGCGCACGGATGATGTGTAACTACATGCGCTTCGGCGGTGTTGCATATGATCTGCCCGACAATGTACGCGATCAAGAAACGATGGCCTTCTTGCACGACATGATTTACAACCGTCTGCCAAAAGCACTCGAACAGGGTGATGGGCTGATGACGGGCAACGAAATTGTTCGCAAACGCGGCATTGGCTATGGCATTCTTTCCCGTGAAGATGCGATTGCTTACAGCGTAGGCGGCCCCGTTCTGCGTGCCAGTGGTGTCGCTTACGACATTCGCCGTGCCGACCCATACTCCTACTACGAACATCTCGATTTTGATATTGCCGTTCGTTATAATGGCGATATTTTTGATCGCTACATGATTCGCGTGGATGAAATACAACAAAGTTTACGCATTTTGGAACAGGTGTTGCCTTTCTTGGAAGAAACGGCTGGTGCGCCCATCTTCACGGGCAAACCACAACATACACCGCGTCCAAAACGAGCGGGGGAAGCTTATGGACATGTTGAAAATCCAAAGGGCGAATTGGGATATTATATCACCGCCAAAAAGCGGCAAACCAGCCCGAACCGCTATCACGTTCGCGCTCCATCCTTCATCAATCTGGGCGTTCTGGAAAAGATGTCGCTGGGACATAAAATTGCAGATGTCATCGCAATTTTGGGCAGTATTGATATTGTATTGGGTGAAGTGGATAGGTAAGCGAGTGGCAAGTAACGACTTGTAAACTTGCAGACTTACAAACTCCAAAGGAGAAATTATGTACGGATCTGGTATCCTGAAAGGCTTGGGAATTACGATGAAGCATTTCATCAATTCATATAAAGATGACCGGCGCTGGGCATCTAAAGGCGGCCGCTATTACAATGATGAAGCGTTAGACGTGCGCCAGAGCGCAGATGGAGAGGGTGTTTTCACCGTCTTTTATCCAGAAGAAAAATTATCGGTGCCGGAACGATTCCGTTTTGTACCATTTTTAGTCACAGATGATCCTGAACCGGGTCAGCAGTGGGGCAAAAGCTGGTGTACAGCTTGCGGCATTTGTGCCAAAGTATGCCCCCCGCAATGTATCTGGATTGAAAGGGGTGTGAAGGAAAACGGCCGTCCCGATGCGCGTTCTGAGAAATTTTTCATCGACATTGACATTTGCATGAACTGCGGCTTATGTGCTGAATTCTGCCCCTTCGATTCCATTAAAATGGATCACGATTACGAATTGGCAAGCTACAGCCGCACAACAGCGCACATTCACGACAAAGAACGTCTAAGCAAACCAATCAGCTATTGGCGTGAAATTGCACCGAAAAAGGCTGAAGCCGAAGCGGTTGCTCGTGATTTTGCCGCTAACAAAAAGAAAAATCGTCGTAAGAAGAAGGAAGAAGGCGCGAAAGAAGAGCGTATTGCCGATGCAATCGTGCGTCAATTGGCGTATCAAGGTGTGCAATACTAATTTGTATTAGTAGTATTAGCGGAGGCTGAGCCTGTCGAAGTCGTAGCGACTTTGGCTCTCCGCCGCCTTTGCCTTCGACTACGGACGTAACCGTCCGCGCTCAGGCGACGGCTAATTATTATAATAGCAAAGTAAATCCACTTATAATCAAGTGGATTTGTTTTTTATAAAGTGCAGCTTTTATACAACCATTCACTGGACGCAGAGCGTCCTGATCTTCATTCCACGCAGAGCGTGGAATGAGGCAACACGCAGAGCGTGGAACTAGATAAAAGCACACTTCCAAAACAAACCATGTCTGATAAAAATAAAGCAGTAGTGACAGAAGAAGCGGTTATGGCCGCTCTGTCCACCGTGATGGATCCAGAATTGCACAAAGACCTCGTCTCTTTGGGCATGATTCGTGACGTAGAAATTGATGGCGGTGATGTCACCTTTACCATCGTATTGACAACCCCATCCTGCCCGCTGAAGGGCGTTATGCAAAAAGATGCAGAAAAAGCGTTATTACCCATCGCTGGTGTGGAAAGTGTGACGGTCAAATGGGATGCAAATGTGCCAACTGATTTGCGAATCGGCGGGCAGATGGGCAAACATTTCCGTAACACCATCGCCGTTTCCAGCGGCAAGGGCGGCGTGGGCAAAACCACCGTTTCTGTCAATTTAGCCATCTCATTGGCGCAAGATGGTTCCCGTGTTGGCTTGTTGGATGCTGATATTCTGGGGCCAAATGTGCCGTTGATGATGGGCATTGACAAAATGCCGCCGCCGCGCAATCAAAAATTGATTCCTGCCGAGCGTTTTGGCGTAAAAGTTATCTCAATGGCGTTCATGGTCAAGCCAGACCAACCGCTGATTTGGCGTGGGGCGATGCTTCACTCAGCTATCAATCAACTGTTAAGCGATGTGGAATGGGGCGAGTTAGATTACTTGGTCATTGACTTGCCACCGGGAACGGGTGATGCTCAATTAACATTGGCGCAAGTTCTGCCGTTGACTGGCACAGTCGTGGTCACACAGCCGATGAAAGTGGCGGCGGCCGATGCGCTGCGTGGGCTTAAAATGTTTGAAAAGCTGGATGTGCCGATTTTAGGCATCGTCGAAAATATGAGCGGTGAGTTCTTTGGTACGGGTGCGGGGCCAGAGTTGGCCGAATCGCAGGATGTTCCGTATTTTGGCAGTGTTCCTTTGCAAACGGCCGTTCGTGTTGGTGGTGATGCTGGTGAGCCAGTCATCATCGCCCATCCTGATTCAGAAGCGGCCGTTGCTTTGCGCGAAATTGCTGGCAAAGTTGCAGCCCGTGTCAGTGTGTTGACGTTACAAAAAGAGACTCCCACCTTTATTCCTATCGAGATGGTTGGTTAGAAGCTGTTTACTGGACGCAGAGCGTCTAAAAGCACATTCCACGCAGAGCGTGGAACGAGGAATGGAGTATTTTATGGGTGTAACTATCGCTGAAAAGTCGTCAATTGTTGGCGTACGTTTTCAAAAGCTGGGGAAGCTATATCATTTTCATCTAAATTCTGCATTAGAGGTTAAGCCGCAGGATTATGTGATCGTCGAGACGCGCCGTGGGTTACAGATGGGGCAAATCGTCGCTTACATCAACCCCGACTCGATAGATGCCAAGCAAAGAAAAAACCTCAGCCCTGTTGATCGTAAAGCGACCCCGCGTGACTTGGTAATGAAACAAGTGTGGGAATCGAAGGAGTTGGACGCGCTCATCACTTGTCGAGAACGCGCCCAGCAGATGAAGGTGAAAAAGGCCAAATTCGTAAAAGCAGAGTACAGCTATGATGGCGCATGGTTGACGATCCAATACACAACGGACAATCCAAAGCTGAATGTCAATCCATTGAAATCAGCATTGGGAAATGCGCTGAAAACACGGGTTGAAATGCGCTCCGTCGGGCCGCGTGACGTGGCTAAAATTCTGGGCGGATATGGTGCTTGTGGTTCGGCACGCTGCTGCTCAACTTTCCTGACTGAATTTAGCCCAGTTTCCATTCGTATGGCGAAGGCGCAGGGCATTTCATTGAGTCCGCAAGAAATTACGGGTGTGTGCGGCCGTTTGCGTTGTTGCCTTGTTTTTGAATATGAGCAATATGTGGAAGCGAAGAAACATTTGCCCAAATATGGCAAGCGGATTGATACGCCATACGGCAAAGGGCGCGTGCGCGATGTGCGCGTTTTGCGCGATTCGGTCTTGGTGGAATTGGATGATGGTGGCGAGAAAAAAGAGGTTTTTCGGCATGAATTTGAACCATCGGCCGAGTTGGAGGCGTTACAGAAAAAAGCGGCGGCTGGCAACAGCAATTGTGATAACTGCGATGCAAAATAATTAATCGGCAGATGGCGCAAATTTACACAGATTTATGGGGAGCGTGGCACTGTTGCCACGCTCTTTTTTTATCTTGATGAGTGGACGATCCAGCGGGTCGCCCATACAGGTGGAGAAACATGACAAAAAATTGGGATGATGCGTGGGAATTGGTACAAGAATTCGTGCAGGATGCGGGTTTACGGCGGCATATGCTGGCTGTAAGCGCGGCGATGGGGTTTTATGCGGAGATTCTGGGCGAAGATGTGGCGTATTGGCGGTCGGTTGGGCTGGCACATGATTTTGATTGGGAAATTCATCCTGATTTAGATCGCCATCCGATCAAAGGGGCTGATATTTTGCGTGAACGGGGCTGGGATGAGGAGTTTATCCGCATCATTTTGTCTCATTACACGGCTGGTTCTGGCGTTGAACGTGAAAAACCGATTGATTTTGCCCTGCTTGCTTGTGATGAAATTACGGGACTGATTGTGGCGACGGCGTTAATACGGCCGTCTAAAAACATCGCCGATGTGCGATTGAAATCTATTCGCAAGAAGTGGAAAAACGGCCGTTTTGCCGCAGGTGTAGATCGTCCCCATGTGACAGCAGTGACTGAGGATTTCAGTCGTGTCTGTTTTGATGGGCAGTTGGATTTGTGGACACATATTGAAAATGTGTTGAAAGCGATGCAGGCAGAAGCGGCCGTTTTGGAATTAGACGGCCGTTTAGCTGAAATATAAGAAAAGACCTGACAGGTTTCGCCAACGTCTTTCGTTTTACACGAGTATCGCAAAAAACCTGTCAGGTCTCCCCCCAAATTTAATGAAAATCAGTATCCTCTCCCCCTATCACGGCGGCAGCCATCGCACATGGGCTGTGGGCTACCAACAACACAGTCGCCACGATGTTGATCTGCTGACCATGCCAGACCGGTATTGGAAATGGCGGATGCACGGCGGCGCGGTGACGCTGGCACGGCGGTTTATGGAACGGCCGTTTACCCCCGATTTACTGCTGGCAACCGACATGCTCGACTTGACGACATTTCTGTCGTTGACACGACGACGCACGGCTGCCATCCCGACCGCACTGTACTGCCACGAAAACCAACTCACCTATCCCCTGCCCGCTGATGGCAGCACGGGGTCGATGCGGCGGCAGATGGGCGAGCGTGACCAGCATTATGCGTTCATCAACTACGCCTCGATGATGGCCGCCGACATCGTTTTCTTTAATTCTGGTTTCCATCGCCGCTCATTTTTAGACGCGCTGCCCAATTTCTTGAAAAATTTCCGCGAATATAATGAGTTAGGATCAATCGCCATGCTGGAGGCAAAAAGCAAAGTGCTGCCTGTCGGATTGACATTAGGGAAAGATACAGAACGAACGACACAGTTGAAAGAGGCAAAATCCCCGCCGCTCATTCTTTGGAATCAGCGATGGGAGTATGATAAAAATCCAGAGGCTTTTTTTGAGGCGTTGTATGTGATGGCCGATGAGGGTGTGCCGTTTCGGCTGGCGTTGGCGGGGCAAGAGTATGGAAAACGGCCGTTAATTTTCACACAAGCACTCGAACGATTAGCCCCGCAGATTGTCCATATCGGACACGCGGAACGGGCGGAGTACGAGGCGTTAATGGCAGAAACGGCCGTTGTTATTTCCACCGCCTATCATGAGTTTTTCGGCATCAGCATTTTAGAAGCGATCCATGCTGGCGCGTTCCCGATCTTGCCTGACCGATTGAGTTACCCAGAGCTGATCCCATCGCCCCAGCACCAGCATTGTTTATATGCTGACCGCGACGGGCTGCTGGAACGGTTGCGCTGGG
The DNA here is from genome assembly GCA_964429835.1 of uncultured Ardenticatenaceae bacterium. GTDB lineage: Bacteria > Chloroflexota > Anaerolineae > Promineifilales > Promineifilaceae > S016-13. The sequence goes on from CAYSDT010000055.1 coordinate 9,337, forward strand.
CGTTGACACATGATGCCGAAAGAACGGCCGTTGTTCGTCAACTTCAACCCGCCATCGCGCAGTACGGCTGGAAAAATGTTGCCCCGCAATATGATGCGGCGTTTGAGCAGATGTTGGCACTGTAAATGAGAAAATGGCAATTATTTTGAATTTCAGAACGGCCGTTATATCATACTTGCATACTTGATTGGAAGACTCAGGGAACCTCCTATTAACTGGCGACTGGTTTTAGTGATTTGGAAACTTATCACTACTGAAACACAATGAAGATCAAGAACAGAATAATGCACCCCTGAGTTTCGCATTGTTTGCTGTTTAACATATTCGTATGTTAAACAAGAAAAACCACCTCCTGGGCAGAGGTGGTTTTTTTTACCCCTTCAAAATCAAGTCCTCCGAAAAAAGTTCAACTTTTGTCGAGACGAAAAGTTGAGCTTTTTGCTTCCGACACCTTTTTTCGATAGAGTCAAAATTCGTGCTAATTCGTTGCCAATCAATCAACTTCTACAAGTATTCCATCACCCTGCCCCAACAACCAAAATGTTCGGCACACGAATTAAAGTGGTGTATAGTGTGCATGGAGAAATTACAAACAACCCCACACCTAACAGGAGTAAATCATATGAAAAAGAAAATCGGATTGCTTGTCGGACGAGAAAAAGATTGGCCTGAAGCGTTCATGGCAGAAGTAAACGGCCGTGATGAAGATATAGAAGCTGAATTAGTTAAATTATATGGTACATTCTTGAACGACGTGTGTGATTACACCGTCATCATTGATCGTATCTCCTACGAAATCCCCTACTACCGCGCCTACCTCAAATTCGCCTCTTTCCAAGACGTACACATCATCAATGATCCTTTTACATGGTCAGCCGATGACAAATTTGCTGGGGCGACACTTGCCCAAAAATTAGGGTTCAAAACCCCGCGCACCATCATGCTTCCCAACAAAGAGACGCTCCGTAGTGATTTAACGCAAAATGATTTTCGTAATCTTGGCTACCCCATCGACTGGGATGGCATCGTTGAAAGAATCGGTGTGCCTGCCATTATCAAAAATGCACACACAGGCGGGCGGCACATCGTCCATCGCGTCAGCAGTGCCGATGAATTGATTGAGCAATACGACACCAGCGGTGATTTAACCATGGTTTTACAAGAGATGATTGAAGCTGACCATCATATTCATTGCTTCGTCATTGGTCGGGAAGAGGTGATGGCTTTGCACTATTCGATGAAAACACGACGTTATGCGGCTGAACCGCTTGACCATAACAAGCCATTGGTTGCTTTCATGGTTGAAGCGGCCATCAAATTGAGCAAAGCGTACCGATACGACATCAATATGGTGGAATTCGTGGTCAAAGGGGTTGACCCCTATGTGATTAACAGCACTAACCCGACCCCATTCATGGACAAAACATTGATGACGGCCGAACAGTTCGACTGGTGTGTGCAAAAAACGGCCGATTTGGCGATTGAACGCGCAAAACGGCCGTCTCCACAAACTTCTGCCCGTCC
>CAYSDT010000056.1:0-8519 GCA_964429835.1 uncultured Ardenticatenaceae bacterium
GCCGTTTGATTCAGTGAAACGACATTAAAAAGTGCGTCTGATAACGCGAGCATGATCGTGCTGTGGTCGGCGATGGGCATTTTGTCCGCCCCTTCCAGTTCGCTGTTTACGAATTGGATGTAGGGGGTGTCGGCCGTTGTCCACTCTGCCAACGCTTCGCGGCTGGCGGGCAAGATGCCGCTGTCTTCGCTCCATACCGCCAACTGCTCTGGCTCACTCATAAAAGTAAGCAATTCAGCGGCCAATGCCCGCTCGGCTTCGTCGGGCGAGTGGGGTAATGCCCACGCCCAGCCATCCAACAGCGGCGTTAAGGCGTGCATTGGGCCAGACATGGGGGCAAAAACGATGTCATCGGGCGATGGCTGCTGCTGCAAAAATTGACGCGCGTTCGTCTGGGCGACGGTCGCGCCGTCCTCTGCCAACAGATACGGCCACACCTCATCCAAGCTGCTCATTGTGCGGCTTTCAGGGATGATGTATCCCTCCCGACTGCCGTCTTCGAACGCCGATAACGCATTCGTCAGCGGCTCCATCTCCAAAATAGGAACGCCATCTTCGTCAGCAACACGGCCGCCTTCGGCCAAATATGTTTGCAACAGCAAGAGCGTGCCGTCAATGCCCGCCGCTGGAAAAACAAATTGAACGTCCGCTTTCGTCACCATGCTGCGCCAGCGTATCGGCTCCAAGCCGTCGATGAAAAGGTCGCGTTCGCTCATCATGTGGGTCAGGTCATTTACAAAAATGGGGTAGCCCATCACCTCGCCATCAACATCAACCATCTCTTGGGCGGCGGGGTACAAGTCGCCCATCGCCCCAGCGGGCAAGTAGGCGGCTAACGGTTGCAGCAAGCCGGCTTCGGTGGCGACGGGTAAGCGTTCGACGGGTAAAATGAGCAAATGGGGCAAAATAGTGGGGGCGACGGGGCGACCAGTACGCAAATAATCAAGCATTCCGCCGTTGCCTTCGACTGCTTTTTCCTCAACGACGATCTCAATGTCGGGATGGCTTTCGGCAAAATGGCTTAACTGTTGTTGAAAAACGGCCGTTTCAGCTTCAACATCCACCTCATCGGCAAAGGCTGGTGGCAGCCAGATAATCAACTGCTGCACACTTTCTTCAACTTCTACAGGGGGGTCTTCGGAAACGGCCGTTTCTTCTTCCAATACAATCTCCGCCGTCGGCGTGGGGGGGATGGGTGTAGGGGCATCCTGCGCCGTCTGAGCATCCATCAAATCACAGGCGGTCAACAACAACAATAGCATTCCAATACGAATCAACTTTATCATTATCAATTATCCAATAAACCGTACACTGATTTCACAGATGAACACAGATAAAAAGCAAGTGAATCTAATCCGTGTAATCAGCGCAATCAGTGTACGGTTTTAGGTTATGGGCAGATGGGATTACCCACGCCCTGCCATGTGGTGGCGCTGTTCACGTCACCATCTTCCGGCCACGAGGCTGTTCCAGCGGCAAATAGCACCTGAACCAACATCGCATACGGGTCAGTAAGTGCGCCCATCTCGGCCGATTTTATGATTTCCATCTCGACAACCCATTGTCCGCTGCCTTCGCTGACGGCCGCGTTCCAATTTGTACTGCTGTAGCCTGAATCCCATGCAAATCCATCACTATTGCTGCCAAGTCCAGCCTCAATCGCCATGCTGCCATCACGTCCCATGATAAAGGCACGGTCAGCCGTGTCGGGATCGCCGCCGTTACGCAACGTGTCAAAATAAACTTGCACACTGTCATTTGTACCGACCATTGCCGTATTGATCAGGTAGGCCATGTACAAATTGCTTGCATCTTGCACCAAATAAACTTCCACCGCGTCGGCGGGGTTGCTCGTGGATGTAAAACTCACCAATTGATTCGGCCATTCGGTGATATTGAATACGCCGTCAATTGTCGGCGGCGTAGTGACGCAGGCGGATGGGGGAACGGGAACGGCCGTTGGCGTTGCCGTCGGCGGTATCGGTGTCCATGTCGGCGTAACTGTCGCTGGCACAGGGGTGTCCGTCGGCGGTACAGGTGTACCCGTCTCCGTTGGCGTGGGGGTGATGGATGGCGTTACCGTCCATGTTGGCGTGGGGGTGATGGATGGCGTTGCGGTCGGTGTTAATGTGGCCGCAGGCGGCGGCGTGTTGCTGGGGGTCAGGGTGACGGCTGGTGTCGGGGTCTGATTGATGGCTAACGGGTCTAATCCAAGGGAAACGGCCGTTCCATCTTTCATCCCATCCCCGCTTGTGTCTGGGTTCAGCGGGTTCGTGCCATAGACATTCACCTCTTTGCCATCAGACAAAATATCATCATCGCTGTCTGCGTCCAATGGATCGGTCACATACTTCAACACTTCCTCGCCATCGGTCAACCCATCTGCATCTGTATCTGGATTTTGCGGATCAGTGCCAATTGCATTCTCCTGATCATCGCTCAAGCCATCACCATCACTGTCAATACCAGGCGCAGCTGTCACCGTCGCCACCATCGCGGTTGCCGTTTCGTTAGCGGTAACGGTTTGCGTCAGGTTCATATCAACCGTTGCCGTTGCCGTTGGCAATAATGGTGGGTTTCCACCGCCGCCGCCAAAATCTAGCTGACTGGACAGCAGCACAAGGCCGCCCAATACACACGAAAAAATCACGACAAACATCACCGCGTATACTAAAAACATCGGAACGGCCGCTTTTGCCGTCGCCTTCCCTTCCATAACTTGTTTTTCCGCATCTTTCGAGCGCACCTCAACCGTAAAGGGATACGTCTGCGAATCGCCAAATGTGGTCTGATTCTTGCTCTCAAACGACAACGGAACCGTCGCCCGTCCGCCCGCTTCAACACGCACACGCCCGCGCTGTCCATCACAAGTAAGCGCATTTTCTGGCTCATTCACCACCACCGAAAAATCGGCGGTGCTGTTGCCCGTGTTACGAATGGTGACAACGGTCACGGCTGGCAGTTCGATTGCGGGCGGGGTCAGGCTGGCTTCAAAGGCGGTGAAAGAAGCCAACATCAACGTCGCCGCAATCCCCACTCGTGTATCAGGATACTGTTGTGACACCAGTTCCAATCGCAGCCGCTGCCGCCCCGATGGGGTCTGCTGACTGCGCGGCGGCCGAATTTGGACGCTCACTTGCACCGATCCGCCCGCTTCAACGGCGATAAATGTGCTTTTCGTGATGATCCACGAAGGCGGCACGCCCTTCACTTGCAAACTGACGCGATCATCAATCAGGCCGCGATTGACGATTTCAACGATCATAACGGCCGTTTTGCCCGGCTCCACCGACAATGTATCTTGCGGTAAAAATAGGCTTAATGGCGGTAATAATTCAGGTGCAGGCGTATTTAGTTGCGAAGTCGTCGCGCCCGCAAGCGTCACTAACGGCAACAGATCGGATGTATCTTCATCCCCTCCCTCATTTTCAGGGGCGATGAGTTCCAGTTCATACGGCCCAATCGTGATGCGTGAGCCGGGAAATAGCGGGGTGGGAATGTCGGTCGGCAGACGGCGATCATTGAGCCATGTCCCATTCGCACTGCCTAAATCAATCACTTCCCAGCCCAAAGCTGTGGCGCGAATGCGCGTGTGTTGACGCGAAATACCATCGGCCGACAACACAATATCGCTCTCGTTGCTGCGTCCCAAAGTGACAACAGCGCGGGTTAAGGAAACGGTGCTGGGCGGATGGCCGGGCGTGTCGATTTGCAATTCGTAGCCGTCTGGCGGCTCGCTGACTTGCGCCATGATGTCCGCTTCTCCACGCGGAATGATTTGGGTTGGATTGCTACCCAGATCAACCATCGTGCCGCGCAAATCGGCGATGAGTTCAGCGGCGTTGGCGTATCGTTCGTCCACATCTTTTGCCAACAATTTGCTCATCACCGCATCAATTCCCGCTGGCAAATCTTCCCGAATGGATGAGGGGGCGGGCGGCATTTCGCCGCTGTTGTGCTTGGCGATGGCGGCTGGCAATGTTTTAACGGGGAAGGGCAGGCGATTGGTCAGCAGTTCGTAAAGAACAACGCCGAGCGAATAGAGGTCAGAACGGCCGTTAATTCCCTTTCCCGCACACTGTTCCGGCGACATATACGCAGGCGTTCCCAGCGTCGTGCCGCTTTCGGTGATGCGCTCGCCCTCTTCCAATTTGACGAGGCCAAAATCGGCCAATGACGCACGGAAAGGTTGCTCATCGGGGTTATCAGGGCGGGACAATCGTTTAAGAATGATGTTGCCCGGCTTCACATCCCGATGGACGATGCCGCGCCGATGGGCGTAGTCGAGTGCATCGGCAATTTGCACCCCAATTTGAATGCTTTGGGCGTAAGGCAGGTATTTGCCCATCTGTTGCAAGCGGCGCAAATGTTGGCGCAAGCTGCCACCGCCGACGTATTCCATCGTGATAAACAGCCCTTCGTCGGAGTCGCCAAAATCATAAATTCGCACGATGGAGGGGTGATCGAGTTGTGCGGCCGTTTGCGCTTCTTGAATGAGGCGGGCGCGGAAGGTGCTGCGGCGGGCGTAATGGGCGTGCATCAATTTGAGGGCAACCATGCGGTCGAGATTGCTGTCGTGGGCGCGGTAAACGGAACCCATGCCGCCATCTCCCAAAAGCGATTCGAGTTTGTAGCGGTTGTTTATGGTTTGACCAACGAGAGTGTTCATAGTTGTTTATCCGTGAAACAATTCTGACCCTTCTATGCGAGACATTAGTTCCTGCGCCAAATCGAGAAAGTATGCTTGTAAATCATCAAGTGCCAACGGCTTAATCATACGCGGCAATAAATTGATACGTTGTATGCGCTGAAGGGAAATTGCCAGCCAATAATCATCCATTCCTACATGCTTCTGACGAGCATGTGAAAGCAATTCATCAAATGGCATTAATTCTTGGTTGATAAAGAAAATATCTACGAAATCCTTTGCATCCGCACGGTCAAAAAGAGCCGATAACTTATTACAGGATACGTCAACCGAATTATCAACATATATGCCAAATGTCTGGTCAAATTCCGTAGGCTGTAGACGATACGGTGTGCTTTGAGCAAAATCTAGTTTAAGAATTTCGCCATCTGACGATGTTAAGAAACACTCAACAAATGTATTAAATGTACGGTTAAACTCAAGGGAAGCTTCTAATTTTTTGGCAACTGTTTCCAACGATGACCGAACAAGACGAATCGCATTCGGATCAGGTGAGAAAAAATCCAAGTCTTCTGACAAACGATGTTGCAAATAAAAAGCCGATAGAGCCGTGCCGCCAGTCAGATAAAAATTATCAACTAAGGGTGATTCACCAATCGCTTTAAGAGCTTTCTTTTGAAATGGGGTCAATATCTCCATAACGCTCCCGATTGACTGCCAGAGTAAAATACCAATACCAGAATTCACGAATATCACGCGGCAAAAACAAGCGAGGAATGTATTTATGGATGATGGACAAGCCGATAGCACGAATATCATCAGCCGTACCATGTGTCAACACGCGCTTAATATACAACTCACGAAACGCTTCATTTGATTCAGCGTTCGCGGGAATCGCATAATCCCACAATAATTTTTTATTGATAGGTAGTGATTTCATATCATTATTGTAACATCACGATAATATATCATCTAATGCAGACAGTAATTGATCAACGGCCGTTTCCCCCACCCAATAATGCGTCACCGCCCGAAAACCACGCCCGCCATCAGCCATCAATTTAATGCCGCTACGGGATTCCACCTGCGCCGCCACCTCATCAGAAGAGATGGCAACCGTGTCCGCCAACTCAAAAAAGATGATATTCGTTTTCACCAGCGATGGTTGCACGATGATTGAGGGCATGGCCGCCAATCCGCTCACCAATCGCTGCGCCAGCGCGTGATCGTCAGCCAATCGCTCACTCATTTCGTCAAGGGCGATGAGGCCAGCAGCGGCCAAAATACCCGCTTGCCGCATCCCGCCGCCGAGTGATTTACGAATGCGCCGTGCTTTATGAATGAACGCCTGCGAACCGCAAAGCAGCGAACCAACGGGAGCGCACAGCCCTTTGCTCAGGCAAAATGTAACCGAATCCACATCTTTGGCGACAGTTGCCGCCGATACGCCGAGCGCAGTCGCCGCATTGAACAGCCGTGCGCCATCCAGATGAACGGCCAGCCCGTTTTCATCAGCGATGGCACGAATAGCGGTGAAATAGTCGAGCGGGACGGGATAACCACCCCTGTCGCCATAGCTGTTTTCGACCAAAATCAAACTGCTGTTGGGGTAATGTACGTCGTCGGAACGAACGGCCGTTTTCACCATTTCTATATCCATCCGCCCCATCTCGTCGGTCGGCAACGGGCGCGGCACAATGCCGCCAATCGTCGCCATCCCGCCCGCTTCCCATTTATAGGTGTGCGAGTCGATGCCCACAATCGCCTCATCACCGCGATTAGCGTGGGTCAAGATGGCGATCAGGTTGCCCATCGTGCCGCTGGCGACGAATAAAGCCGCCTCTTTACCCGTCTTTTCAGCCGCCATTGCTTCGAGCGCATTGATCGTCGGGTCTTCATTATATACGTCGTCACCGACGGGAGCGTTTGCCATTGCGGTTCGCATGGCGGGGGTCGGATGGGTTACTGTGTCTGAGCGAAAGTCAATTGTTTTCATAGGGGGAATTGTAGGTCAATTCTGTAAAATTGACCTACGAAAGTTGCGCTTGATACGCGACAAGGGAGAGGGCGACATGGACATTCAGCGAGCGGCCTTTGCCGTACATGGGAATAAAAACGGCCGTTTCACATTCAGCCAGCGTCGCTTTCGTCACCCCATGATCTTCGTGGCCGACGATGAGGCATGTTTTCTGGGGATAGGTGGTGGTGTGGTAAGAAACGGCCGTTTCTGTCAACTCCACCGCCACCATCGTATACCCCTCCGCTTTCAACGCCGCCATCGCCACCAATGGATCTTTTTCATACAGCCACGGCACTTTCGCACTCTTAAAACGGCCGACTTTATCAATTGTCGGATGCGGCGGCGTGGGCGTAATGCCTGTCAGCACCACCAATGTCGCCCCCACCCCATCCGCCACACGAAAGATGGAGCCAACATTGGCGGGGTACTCCACGCTTTGCAACAACAATACCAAATCATGTTCTGGTTGATGTTCCCGCTTGTAATCACGCAAAAAGCGTTTTAAATTTGTTCCAATCAAAGGTTTCATAATTTTTAACTAGCAGTTTATGACTACAGCGGATTATGGAAACAAACGGATATTTTCTTGACCACATTATCCGTTTATTTCTATAATCCGTTGTAGTCACCCCTGCACACCATCCAATAAATGGATATTCTCTATCGAATCAATAAGTAATTTTTCTCTTGCTGGGAATTTTGCAAATAACGCCGCCTGCTTGCGGTTCATTTTTGAATAGTATTTAGATTCAACCAATACCTGATCATCTGTATAAAAATCAATCTCGGTTCCCTGTTCTTGAACATAATAAAGTTGCTTGCTACTCCGTAACTTCAAATAAACATAATTCTCAAAATAACTACCCATATCCCGCTCACCCACCACAAGGTACTTAAACCCCAAGTCCGACGCATAAATTTTCTTAGGCGACATGATTTTCGTGTTCGTTTTTCCCCATCTGGGTAAAAGATGGATTAAAAAGGTATCCTCAAAATAACCCATGTAACGGCTGGCCGTATCAGTAGAAATTTTCAAGATATTACTGATTTTATTCAGGCTGATTTGCTTACCGCTCCGTTCCATTAACAACACAAAATAATCACGGATTACCTGCGGTTTTCTAATGCCGTGCAAAGCAATAATATCCTTTTGAATAATATCATCCACCAGCGTCATTAAATAATCTCTGCTTGGGTCAAGGATATTCTCTGGCATCCCTCCCTCTCTGATATACTCTTTGAAGTAAGGCTCATATAACTGGTTGTCTCTTTTTTTAATCTCGATTCCTTTGAATTGTAAATACTCATCCAAATCAAGCGGTTTTAACTCTAAAGTTGTTGCCCGACCAGTAAGCATCGCCTTCTTATCCCTTAACAAAGAGGTTGAAGAAGAAGATGCAAACAGTTTACAGTTATGATTATCATACAGGTTCTTTAATTGGAGGTGGAATCCTTCTTTACTGGTTACTTCGTCAAAGAAAAGATAAATTTTTTCTTCAAATTTCAACTTATGCGCCTTCCGATACGCATTAACAATCTCAATAATACTGTTATTCCTGAGCAAATAATCATCCAAGCTAACATAAAGAATATGGTGCGGATCAACGCCATCACCGATCAATGTATGAATGAGTAATTTCAATAAGGTTGTCTTACCTACACGTCGAAGGCCGATAACAAATTGAATTTGCTTTGTGCCTAGCTGTCGCTTGAGTTGGTTCAAATACCTGTCACGCGACTGGAGTTGTTCCACAGAAAACGGTGTCTCCCACCACGGGTTGTATTGGTATAATATCTCTTGCATACCAAAAGTGTACGATAGTATCGAAAGAAAATCAAGCATTATCACCG
>CAYSDT010000056.1:8619-10812 GCA_964429835.1 uncultured Ardenticatenaceae bacterium
AAAAAAAGGGCGTTCCCCATACGGAGAACGCCCCTTCCTGACGCATAAATCAACTTGATTTAATACGCCCTAATCGAAGCAACTACTGCTACTTCATAATAATCGGCAGATAGATGTACTGTGTATCAACCGTCATCGACATAGGCACTGTAACCAGTGGATTCATAAGGTCATTACTAGCAACACACAAGTTTGCTTCGTATACACCACCACCCATCCCAGTAGAATCAAAGGTCACATTAACCATATCGGCCGACAAAGCGGACGTTGTACCAGCAAGTGTATCTACACTGAGCCACGGCACATCGGCAGGATAATCGCAAGCATTCCAATCCAAAAGAATGTCGTCAATTGCAACCTGCGCCCCATCATCACCGAGATATTGGAAGCCAATTTTATACGGAACAGCAGGTGTAAGCCCGTCTAAATTAAACGTACTCTGCGCCCATGTAAAGTTAGCCGTCCAATCATCGTCCGTCTTGCCCACATAAACATCATCGCCACCGCCAATGTCGCCGACAACCAGCCACACATTCATGTCACAATTGTCGAAATTGTCACGGCACCAGTATGTGCTGCCCATAGACCAAAGTGAAAGCGTTCCACCAGAAACATCCATTTCTGGGCTTAGCATCCACTCATCTTGATCATAATCATACTCAACCTGAGCTGCATATGAACCAGAATGGGTACTTGCGCCATCATAAAGCTTCCATGTTTGGGTACTATTCGTAATGACCTGCGTCCAATTTGTTGGCGGCACAACACCACCTTCAAATCCTTCGTCCAACAGGGTAGCTAGTGGACTGGCAATATACGATGGTGCATTGCGACCAGCAATTGCTGGTGCTTGACGTGCATCAACTGCATGTTCGCCAACCGATTGCACACTTTGCATTGATGCAAGAGCAGGTGCTTCGGCTATCGTCCAATTCAAAGCTGCACCACCAGTATTACTGATCGTTAGCGTTTGCGTTACCATCTCATTTCCATGCTGAACGGAAGAAAGCATCATCGGATCAACTGCGATCTCCACTGGCGCAAGCGCAAATTCAACAACACGAACCAATGCAGGGCCGCCATCGGCAACCGTCAATGTTTCGGTAATGAAATCAGTGAAACCGTTGTCATCGTTAACGGTAAAGGTCTTGGTGAAGACATATTGAGTATTGGAAATACCACCAGTGTATGACCAATCCACCATATTCGTACCAGTTACAACTGTGCCGACAGGCGCATCATAACCAGAAAGCGTCAATGAATTTGTCCATACATCGCCCAATGTGTAACTAATTGTGCTGTCATAATCAATGCTGACCGTATCAACAACCTCAACCGTATCACCATCGTAAACGGTAAACGGCCCAGTTGCCCAATCACTACTCATACCATTGATGGACACCGTTTTATCCCATGTGGGGATTGCACCGTATATCTCTACAGCTGGTGCAGACACATCATAAGATGCCCCTTGCGATGCAATGGTAGCCACGTTGGTGTAAGTACCAGGTACGGCCGCTTCCAACGTCAAGGTAATAATATGAGTAGGTGCATTTACATACGCGGGTACGGACACATTGTCAATCTGCCAGAACCATGCGAAATCACCATTATAACGCCAGCGTAGGTTAACCGATTGTCCCGCATATGCCGAAAGGTCATGTTCTCTAAGAACAGCACCACCAGCATCATCTTCGGTTTGAGTATAGATATTCGTCCAACTCACACCACCATTTGTACTGACATCTAACCATGCATCACCACTACCACCATAATCTTGGAAGTTACTAGCATAGCTGAGAGTAATGGGAGTAGCTGCACCTAGTTGAATAGGCGGCGACCACAACTCGGTATCCATCAAGCCAGCTACTGCATCAGAATCAGCTGCAGCAGAGAAACCTGAACCATAAGGCACGGTTTCATTACCTCTACCAGTATCATCATTACGCATCCAAACATCACCTGTACCAGCATTATCAACTGTACTCCAACCATTCGGCGGAACAGCAACTTCGAAGTCTTCCGTAAATTCAAAGGCACCTGTACCTAAAGAGCCAAACCATTCAATACTGTCTGTCGCCGTCACATATGTTGCGCCATCAAAGCTAACGAAGTCGAATCCACTTGGAATCATGTCCGTCACATCGTACGTCTGGGCGCCCGGGCCGCCGGTAATAGCAATGGTGTACGTCA
>CAYSDT010000057.1:0-10767 GCA_964429835.1 uncultured Ardenticatenaceae bacterium
ATGAGATATTCCTGCGACATCGGTTAAAAACCGATGCCTGACACAAGAAACGCGCCCGATACATAACCAATTTTTGTCAAAAGTAGAGAGAACTGTTATTATTTCAATGAATGTTGAAATGTTGATATAAAATAGGAATTGATAAATTTGGCTCGTTAAGGGTCATGTTTTTTTATTAAATTACTTCGATGTCCATTGAAGTAATTATCGGAGACGCAATTATGTTAGAAATAAAAGTACTTGGGCCAGGCTGTGGAAACTGCAAACGATTAGAGCAAATCGCTCAACGAGAAGTGAAAAAGTTGGGTGTTGAAGCTGATATTGAAAAAGTGACTGATTATGGGCAAATTATGGGGTATGGCGTTCTGTCAACGCCCGGTCTGGTGATTAACGATCAGGTTGTTTCGTTTGGTCGCGTACCTGCGAATCAGGAAGTTGCGGATTGGCTTGTTGCCGCGAATAAATAGATGGAGGCAGAGATAAAGATGTCTGTCTGCATTGGGAGTTATGTATGAGCAGTGAAAAATTGACAGTAAACCGATCCCATCGCCCCAGTTGGCAGTTGCCCGCATTGGTTGCGCTGTTGGCGGTTGTCTGGTGGCTTGTGTGGCAACAATTACAGAATTTTGCCGATTGGTTGACGTATGAGCTTATCGGTTTACAGCCGCATACCCGCTTGGGTGAATCGGTTAACTTTTTCTTGTATGATGTACCCAAAATTTTAATGTTGCTGGCGGGGATGATATTCCTCGTCACCATCGTCCGTTCGTTCTTTAGTCCAGAACAGACAAAGGCGGCGTTGGGCGGCCATCGTGAAGGTGTTGGCAATGTGATGGCTGCTGGGTTGGGGGTGTTGACCCCGTTTTGCTCTTGTTCAGCCGTGCCGTTATTCATTGGTTTTGTGGAAAGCGGCATTCCGTTGGGGGTGACATTTTCCTTTCTCATCGCTACTCCTGTCGTTAATGAGGTGGCAATAGCGATGTTGTTTGGCCTTTTTGGATGGAAAATTGCGGGTTTATATTTGCTGACGGGCTTGATCATCGCCATTGTTGGCGGTATGATAATTGGTCGCTTGCGACCAGAGCGGTATGTGGAAGATTTCGTGTGGCAGGTTAAGGTTGGCGACCAAGCGGGCATGGCGACGTACAAACCAACTTGGGATGACCGTATTCTGGATGCGGCTCGCAGTACGAAGGAGATTGTGGGCAAAGTCTGGTTATATGTTGTAATTGGCATCGCTGTTGGCGCGGCGATTCATGGGTATGTTCCCGAAGAATTTTTGGCAAGCGTGATGGGTAGTGAGGCGTGGTGGTCTGTGCCAGCGGCCGTTTTATTAGGCATTCCGCTCTATTCCAATGCGGCGGGCATCATCCCGATTGTGTATGCGTTGATGGAAAAGGGGGCGGCATTGGGTACGGTGTTGGCGTTTATGATGTCGGTTGTTGCACTCAGTTTGCCAGAAATTTTGATCTTGAAGCGAATAATTAAGCCGCCGTTGCTTATTATGTTTGTCGGCATTGTGGCTGTGTCGATTATTTTTACGGGTTATCTGTTTAATGCGGTGATTGGATGATGAATGAAGAAGAGATTGTGAAAAAAACGGCCGTTTTTAAAGCATTATCTGAGCCTAATCGGTTACGCATTTTTGCCGAACTAATGGGCGGCGATTCGTGTAATTGTGAGTTGAAAGAGCAATTGGGATTGGCCTCCAATCTGTTGTCCCATCATTTGAAAGTGTTGGAAAAGGCGGGACTGGTGCAGTCGCGGCGGGATGTGGTGGACGGCCGTTGGATTTATTACGCTGTCAATCAGGAGTGTATGGTCGAGTGGCATAGCTGGGTCACTGACTTTTTTAACCCTAATCATATTCAGATTGGTTCAGTTTGTGGGCCAGAAGGGCGGGATGTGGTTGGTAAATAAAAAAGGGCAGTGCATATGCACTGCCCTTTCGTTTTCAGTTTTTAGTGTATCTTCTCAATATTTCGGGGAGACCTGACAGGTTTTTCAAAGATATTCGTGTAAAACAAGAGGTCTTGATGAAACCTGTCAGGTCTTTACCCCAAGTTATTGAGATGTTACTTTTTAGTTTTTAGTTAATTGTTGTCAGTTGACTGTTTCTCTTTATAAAAGCCCCCGCTTCTTCAACGCCGCCACAATCTCGTCCACGATGCCATCCACACTTTGAATGTCCGTCTCCACGACCAATTCCGCGTGTGTCGGCTCTTCGTAGGGAGACGAAATGCCTGTAAAATCTTTCAACTCACCAGCTAATGCTTTGGCGTACAGCCCTTTGGTGTCGCGCCGTTTGACGACATCAAGGTCGCATTTGACGTAAATTTCTAAGAAACGGCCGTTTTCCACCAACCCCCGCGCAAATTTCCGATCCGCCGCAAAGGGGGAGATGAAGCACGCCAACGTCAAGTTGCCATGCGCGTAGCTCAGCTTGGCAACCTCCGCCGCCCGTCGCACATTTTCCTGTCGATCCGCACTGCTAAAGCCCAAATCGCCATTCAGCCCGTGCCGCAAATTGTCGCCATCCAAAAACATCGTGCTAACCCCATCGGCAAACAGCCGTTGTTCCAACTTTTTAGCGATGGTCGATTTGCCCGACCCAGACAGTCCAGTGAACCATAAAACGGCCGCTTTATGCCCATTTAACTTCTCCCGATCCGCCAGCGTGATGCCCTCTTGCTCCCACACCACATTGCTCGATTTCGGCCGTTCGGGCGACTGTTCCACCTCGTCCACCAACAAATCGGCCACATCGCGTGATTTGCCGCGAATCATGCCCGCCGCGACGGTCGTATTGCTTACGGGGTCGATGAGGATAAAGCTGCCCGTCGCCCGATTTAATTCATACCGATCATAGTAAAGCGGCTCCGTCGTCGTCAATTGAATACGGCCGATTTCGTTGAGTTGCAAGCTGTCTGTTTTCTCGCGGTGCATCGTGTCTACGTCGATTTTATAATTCAGTTCGGCGACGTAGCCGTTGACCAGCCGCGTCGTATGTTGCACCAGATACGAACCCTGCGCCTTCATCGGCTCGGTGTCCATCCAGCAAATCGTAGCATCAATGCGATTGCTTTTTTGCGGCAGATTGCGCGTCCGCACAATCATATCGCCCCGACTGATGTCAATATCATCGGTCAGGGTCAACACGACGGCATCGTTCACAACGGCCGTTTCCAACTCCCCATCCATCGTCACAATCGACTTCACCGTGCTTGACAGCCCCGATGGGAAAATCGTAACCGCTTCCCCTTTGGCAATACGACCGGAGACAACCTGCCCCGCATAGCCGCGAAAATCCTGATCTGGCCGAATGACGTATTGCACCGGATACCGAAAATCAACCCGATTCAAGCTGGAACCGATGTTGACATGCTCCAAATGGTGCAACAATGTCGGCCCATCGTACCACGGCGTGTTATCACTTTTATCGACCACATTGTCGCCGCGCAGGGCGGAAACGGGGATGTAGGTCACGTCTTGCACGTTTAATTGTTGGGCAAATGCCGTGAAATCTCGGCTAATTTGTTCGTAAATAGATTGATCATAATCGACCAAATCCATCTTGTTGATGGCGACGACGAGATGCGGAATACGCAACAGCGTCGCCAAAAAAGCGTGCCGCTTCGATTGCGTCAACACCCCTTTTCGCGCATCGATCAAAATGATGGCGAGTTCGGCCGTTGACGCGCCCGTCACCATATTGCGTGTATATTGGATGTGGCCGGGCGTGTCAGCGATGATGAATTTGCGTTTTGGCGTTGCAAAATAGCGGTACGCCACGTCGATGGTGATCTTTTGTTCGCGTTCAGCTCGCAACCCATCCGTCAACAGCGCAAGATCAACCTCTTCATCGCCGCGTTGGATGCTGGCTTCGCGCACTGCGTTCATCTGGTCTTCAAAAATTGATTTGGAATCGTAAAGCATCCGCCCAATCAGCGTGCTTTTGCCATCATCCACGCTGCCAGCGGTGGTGAAGCGTAATAGTTCGATGTTTGTATCCATAAGAAAATTAGGACACTGATAAACGCAGATGAACACTGATTTTTATTTTTTTATCAGTGAAATCAGCGTAATCAGTGTCCTATTATATTAGAAATATCCTTGTTTTTTACGGTCTTCCATCGCTGCATCGGAGCGTTTGTCGTCAGCGCGTGCGTCCCGTTCGGTGACGCGGGCGGAGGCGACTTCGGCTACGATGTCGTCAATATGGCTGGCGGCGGAAAAGACCGCGCCGGTGCAGGTCATGTCGCCAATCGTGCGGAAACGGACGATTTTGCGCTCAACTTTTTCATCACCGACGGGGTACACCACGTCAGACGCGCCCAGCAGTACGCCATCGCGCATGATGACTTCACGTTCATGCGAAAAATAGAGCGATGGCAGTTCGATTTCTTCCATTTGGATGTATTGCCACACGTCCAACTCTGTCCAATTGCTGATGGGGAAGACGCGGAAGTTTTCTTTTTGCTTTTTACGGCCGTTATACAAATTCCATAATTCCGGCCGCTGATTCTTGGGGTTCCACTGTCCAAATTCATCCCGATGGGAGAAAAACCGCTCTTTTGCTCGCGCTTTTTCTTCGTCCCGCCGTGCGCCGCCGATGGCCGCGTCTACTTTGAATTCGGTTAGCGCATCAAGCAGTGTTGCGGTTTGCAACCCATTACGACTGGCGTAGGGGCCAGTTTCCTCAGTCACCCGCCCGCTGTCGATGCTGTCTTGCACATAACGCACTTCTAATCGTGCGCCAAATTCTTTGACCAACTTGTCACGAAAGAGGATTGTTTCGGGGAAATTATGCCCTGTATCAACGTGTAATAATGTGAAGGGGATTTTTGCGGGATAAAATGCTTTCCGTGCCAACCAAGCAAGGATGATGGAATCTTTGCCGCCTGAGAAGAGGAGAAACGGCCGTTCAAATTGTGCCGCAACTTCTCGCATGACGTAGATCGCTTCGGATTCGAGTTGTTTTAGATGTGTGTATTCCATAAATTTATATATTAAAGTTGAATGGGATTGGTGTTCCCAATTTCTTGAATTTGTTCGATGGTTAATCCTGTGACTTTGGCAATTATTTCCATCGAGATGTTATTATGCAGCATTGATACGATAATTTCTTGTTCGCGCAGGTCTTTCCCTTCTTGGTGACCTTCTTGATGACCTTCTTGATGACCCTCTTGCAATCCCGCATTGAAAAGGTCTTCTCGTTCTTTTTTAAGGGCTGTGATTAGCATTGCATTTACCTCCTCGACATTTCGGTATACTTGTTTCAATTGATCGTAATCTTCTGTTTCAATACGTTGATGTTCGGATAGTTGTTTGAACCAATTTAAGAATAAGGAAACTGCTTGTTTATCTTCTTCTGTTTGGAAAACGGCTAATAGCTCCTGTTTTAGCAATTCAATATCATAATGCGCCTCCGCTAAAAACAGTGTAGAGACGATATTTCGGATGGTTATAAGTGTTTCTTGACTGTATTCATTTTCTGCTATTTTGAAATAGCTAAAATTGAGTCCATACTCACCTAAAAACTCGTTGTTTTCAATCAAATCGGCCAGATTCTGGGGAGCTGACCAACGTCTATCCCCATTGTAAAGCAAAATCGGGAAAATGGGGGGTAATTTATCGATATGTTTGTGCGCGACCAAGTAATCCATGTAAAAATTGGTGACGTAGTTTAGAATTCGCACAGCCATAAAACGGTTGACTGTTGACTGGAACTCAATCAAGATGAAAATATAAATATCTTGATCGTTTAATTTGATTTTGTAGATGATGTCGCTTTCTGTCTCTTTGTAATGGTCGGAAACGAAGGATTTATCAACTGTTTCGCAATCGTCAAAATCAAGATCATCCACCCATTCTTCATGTACAAAGGTTTGTAAAAGTTGGCGGAAGATGGTTTTATTGGAAAATAGTTTTTTATAGCCGCTATCGTGAATTTGTGTCATGGCAGACCCCCCTATTCTAAACTAATTTCAGTTGTGCCGATGGCAACGGCCGTTTGTAAACTTTGTTCATCATCACGAATGATGAGGGTAAAGGCAACATCTGTTGTAACCGTGATTTTTCGGCGGTCGCCGAGCAACGTCATACTGCTGTGTTGCCCCAGCGGGTAATTTTTGATGCCGTACACCGCATCCGTATCCAAATACCGATCCCAGATGACACGGCGTAACGGCCAATCGACGCGAATGCCAATCACATCTTCCAGTAAAATGGAGATGGGCGACAATCCCGTACTGCCGATGAAATCGGCGCGGGCGGGTGTGCCGTTGGACGATCCAGAAACGGCCGTTTCTGGCGCATAATACTCCCAGAATGTGTCCGTTGGCACATAAACGTGCTGGATATTGTTCAAATGCTTTTGGGCGATGGCGAACGCAAGCCGCTGTTTTCCTGCCGCTTGCAACCCTTTCAACACCATGAAATTGGTTGCTGACCACACGCCGCCGTGCCAACGGTCGCCCGTCAACCCTTGATAATCGGGGCTGTCGGCAGATATGCTGGGGATGCTGTGCGGCCGTTTGAACGCGCTTTCTTCGCGCAAATGTTGAATGAATGGGGTTTGCCGTTCTTTGGGGATTAGCTCTTTGTCGAGCAAGCCCCAATAGGCTGCGATGCTTTTTACGGGGGAAAAACGGCCGTTTACATCCACATCCTGATAAAATTTATCGTCCGTATTCCACATCGACTTGTTGATATATTGCACCAATCGGGTGTGTTCGGCCGTCAATTCTGCCGCTAATCCTTCCTCTTTTAGCAAAACGGCCATTTTGGTCAGGATGGAACAGCTTAACGTCGCTTGCATCGTCGCGTCAACCCATGCGCCGTGTTGGTGGTGATGGGTACTGTCGGCGAGGCGGTTCTGGTTGTCCAGACCACTGCTGACCCCCGTCGCCCAATAGCTGCCATTAGGCCATGTGCGATGGGCGCGGAACCAGCGATGGAGTGCCAACAACGGCGGGAAGACACGGGATAAACGGCCGTCGTCACCCGTCAGCCGAAAATATCGCCATTCTGCCCACGCCAGCACATCGGGGCCGCTGCCATTGGGGTCGAATGGGGTGTGGGCGGATGCGCCTGTTTCCGTGTGGATCAGTCGCCCAATTTGCCCATCATTGCGTTGGCGGGCGTAGAAATTGTCCAACATCCACATAAAATTGAAGCGGCGACGGCCGTATAAGCCAAATTGAGACATAAACGCGCTTTCCCACAGGTCAAGATGCACATCGCCGTTGTCGATGAAGCTGCCAACCAGCCCGCTGCCCGACTTTGGCCGCCGCAATTTTGCCCACGCCATGCCCCACGCCCGCCAATACATTTCCACCCATTCGGGATGGTCGGGCAGGATGGGGGTGGGTAAATCGGCTTTTATGTCGGCATAAAGGGGTGGCGAAGCGATGGCGATGGTTTGCTCGCGGAATGGGTTGCGGGCGACCATCGGGTCGAGCGGGGGAGGGGGGGCAGTTGCTCTCATTATTTGGGGGTGGGATCAACCCACAATCTCGCCGTGCCAAGCAGGTGTAGATTATCTTCGTCAAAGCTGACGACACGCAAACTATACTCGATGTACACATTGTCACGCACGGCACTAATCGCCGTAAATGAATCCCCTTTTGAAAGGTGGCGTGTGTTGAGCGGACTGACTAATTTGGCGACGGGTTTGGTGAAATTTCCTTGTCCTTGTGTGGCAACGCCTTCATAAATAATGACGGTGCCAGGTATCTCACGACCAACAGGGGCGAGATAATCAGCGACGATCCAGTCGAGGGCGAGATAGCCCGTGCGATCTGCGGGCAAGGCGGTATCGTGTGGCTCTGGGTTAAAAATCAGATATTCGACGGAGCCTGCGACGGGCAATTCTTCCAAGACGGTGGTGGTGAGCCGCAGATTGTAGTTGGCAAACACACCAGGGGCGATGAGTCCTTGCCAATCGAAGGAGTCGCCAGCTCGTTTTTCGATTGGCACGCCATCAAGTTCCATCATGTAAACATTGCGGTCGTGGCTGAGGTAGCGCATGGGCGCACCGTTGATGCTGTCGCCGGGTTTCATGGCGATGCTGTAGGCGGGGATGTTGAAGGTGATCATGTCACCAACGGCCGTTGCTGTCGGCACAATGCCTGATTCAGTTGGCAGGAGTGTACACCCAGAAACGGCCGTTAATCCCATTAGCATCAGCAAAAACCACAATCTACGCATTGTAACTGTAGGGGCGGTTCGCGAACCGCCCCTACGCTCTACCTATTTTTCTTCAATCGTGACCGAAACAATCATGTCACCATCAGGTGCATTGGGATCATTGGGGTCGCGCAAGGTGATGTTTTCAACCGATTCCATCCCTTCGCTTACTTTGCCAAAGATGGAGTAATTGCCATCTAAATGAGCGGCATCGGCAAGGGTGATGAAGAATTGACTGCCATTGGTGTTGGGGCCAGAATTTGCCATCGAAACCATCCCCGCTTCGCCATGTGACAAATTAGGGTCGATTTCATCGTTGATGGCGTAACCAGGTCCGGCAGCACCAGAGCCAGTCGGATCGCCACTTTGTGCCATAAATCCTTCTAAAACACGATGGAAAGTGACATTATCGTACCATCCCTCGTTCGCCAAGAAGACGAAATTATTGACAGTGACAGGGGCAGATTGGGGTAACAGTTCGATGGTGAACTCGTCCCCATTTTCCATCACGAAATGAGCGAAGTACTCTTTGTCAGGGTCAATCGTCATTTCTGGGGCTTCGTCATATTGACGATCTTCTAATCCTTTGACCAGAATTTGCGCTTCGATGAAGTCGCTCCAGATGGCAAAATCAAAGGGCAGATTTTGCCCAGCGATGAGTTGTCCATCCATGATGACCGACGGTGTGCCAGGCATACCGACATTGATCGCTTCTTGCTCTAATCCAGAAACGTAGTCGGCAAATGTGCCGTCGTCGTAATCGGCCGTGAATTGGTCAACATCTAATCCTTGCTCGTCGGCGAGGGCGATAAAGTAATCGCGTGCCTCGCTGGAGGAGAGGTTTGACCAGTCGGCTTGCCGCTCGTAGAGGGCGGTGTGGTAATCCCAGAAGCCATCTTGTGCGCCAGCCGATTCGGCCGCCTCAGATGATTTTTGGGCGTTGGCGTGAATTTGAGTAAGGGGGAAATGGCGATAAACCAGTTGTACATCATTCGGGTAAGCATCTACCAGATGCTTAAACACGGGATCAATACCCGCGCAGCCCGGTCACTGGTAGTCGCCATATTCGATGATGGTGACGACGGGGTCAGCCGCGCCTTTGACCTGATCGAAATCGCGGACGATGCCTGCTTCAGCGGGGGTGCTGGCAGGGGTATAGTCCGCGTGGGTGGATGATGACGATGTGTCTGCAATTGCAATCGTCTCCGCTGTGGCTTCTTCTTCTACAGCGGTTGTTGGGGTGGAAACGGCCGTTTCTGGTTCATCAGTGTCGGTCGCTTCCGTTACTGGAGCTTCTGGGCCGCCGCAAGCGACAGCAAAAAGCAACAGTAACAAGAGTAAAATCTTTTTCATGGGTAAAACTCCTTATTCTAAACTTCTAAAATCGGCGGAGATTTTACCACGATATGAGGGGCGCGAAACGTAAGAGTTGTAGACTGGTCATTCTTTAATCTTACGTTTCGCTCGTTTTTGTCATGTCTTAAACAGCGTGTTCATCTTCAACAACAAACTAAAGTCGCCTTCCACCGTGTATTTTTGCTGCATAAACGCCATCTGCCCGTCCAGTTCGCCGCGACTGACGGCCAGCCAAATCTGTGACGGGGTGCTGATTGTCATCGTTGGCGCGTCGGCGATGCCTTCGTTGAAGGTGCAAGCCCCGTCTGTAATCTGCAAATAATAGTCACCTGGCTCTTCGCCAGTGACGCGGAATTGAATAACGGCCGTTAATTCCCCAGCAACCTCCGCATTAAACACCGTTGGCATTCCCGCAATCGTGTCGTGACAATTCAAGCTGTTTATATCAATCATTTCTTTTTTCTCCTGTATGGGGTTGGCAGGTTTGCCAACGTCGGTAAATGCGGGTTTTGGTTTGGAAACGGCCGTTGTTTCAACGGTGGGTAGTGGCTCTTCAACAACCATCCGTCGTTTTTCATCTGGCACATTAAAACGATCCATCTGCTGCGTCCAATACGCGCCTGCCATGTCGTAAAACGCTTGTTTGCCGCCAGGGAACAAATCTTGTCGTAACTCAGTTTGCAAATCAGGGGTGATGGCGTTATCGGTGATGATTTGCGTTCCCGCTTGGCGCAATAAATCATAATAGTCCGCAAACATCCCCTGTAATTCGCGCCGACTGAGTGCTTCCGCGCCCGGTCGCAAAATCTCGCCCACATATTCCATCCTCTCCATGTGCGCCATCTGCTTAAACGTCGCTACCAGTGACTCAAAATGAGTGAACTCAGGGAAACCGCAGGGGGAAACAAGCATTATTTTACTCGGCTTGTGGAAGCGTTCTGGATGGAAGGTGACATCGGGAATATCGGGGTGTGGAATCAGCCACGGCTCAATGCGTGGCAGGGTGCGGTCGATGAAGGTTTTCATGATGCCGCTCATGGAAAAATGGTAAAGTGGCGTGCCGAAGATGACCAAATCGGCCTCATTGTACAGTTTTATCGCTTCTGTCATGCTGTCTTTGTGGATGCACTGGCCGGGCGTGCGTACCCAGCAGGTGTAACAGCCGATGCACGCTTTCAAATCGAGTTTGCGGATGTGCAATAAATCCACTTCCGCGCCCGC
>CAYSDT010000058.1:0-10732 GCA_964429835.1 uncultured Ardenticatenaceae bacterium
GAATGTACAATACTTGCCCAACATAAATGTAATCGGGGTAGTAGATGCCATTTGCCTCAGCAATAACTGTCCAGCTTAGCCCGTAAGATAAACCGATGCGGTACAGATTGTCGCACGCTTGCACGGTGTAATGTGAACCAGTGGGGACGGGGACGTTGGGCGGATCGCAATTGGTGATGTCAACGGGGGGAGGTGTTGTTTCATCTGTAGTGGTTGTGGCTTCCGTTGTTTCGGCCGTTTCTGGTGCAGCTTCTGCATTGGGATCAACTGCTACAGCGTCGCCAGTCGGGTCGCCAGCACCGCCGCCGACACCTTCTTGGCCTTCTTGTCCACCAATGGCTTCTTCAGCAGCCGCTTCATCAGTGACTTCTTCATTGGCAGTTGTCTCATCAGTGACAACTTCTTCAGCGACAGCTTCTTCAGTGGTCGCTTCTTCGCCATCGGCGATAACCGCTTCTTCGCCGTCGGCAACGGGTTCAGCAACTACGTCTGCTGGTTGTTCGGGAGCAGGTTGCTCGTCTACAACCTCTGCGGGGGCTTCGGCTTCTTCTTCGTCATCGCCGCCGCCGCAGGAGACTGCGCCGAGACTGATGAATAGGGTAATTAAAACAATCAGTAAAAAATGTGAGCGTTTCATGGGTTCTTCTCCTCAATTAAGGTGTGAAAACGGCCGTTTCCAACCAAATTTTCACGTTTTCTTCCATTTCAATAGACATAAAATACCATGTATAAACATTACGTCAAGTTGAGCGAGTGTGCGAGTGGCGAGTAGCGGGTAAAAAGTAACAAGTTGCAAGTTGGGTTATTTTTAGGAGTAGAGGCTTCAGCTGGCCGCGTTTTGGTGAGGAACTGGCTAAAGCCTTGACTCCGACCTTGACTTGCAACTTGCAACTTGCAACTTGCAACTCGCCCGCTTGCTACTCGCACACTATAATCCCCTTTATGTTAATTTTAACCCATGAAAACGGTGATTTTGATGCCATCGCTTCGTTGTTGGCGGCGTGCAAACTGTACCCACACGCGAAGCCGATGCTGCCGCGCCGCGTGAACCGCAATGTGGAGAAGTTTTTGACCCTGTATTGGGACATCTTCCCCTTTTTGCGCCCCAGCGAGTGGCGACGGCGACGAGTGGAGCAGGTCATTCTGGTTGATACGCAACATATAACGGCCGTTCGTGGCATGATTGCTGACCCGCAAGTGCAAGTCTTCGACCATCACGATCAGAAAGAGGAGCGACCGAATTGGGAGTACCATATTGATTCTGTTGGGGCGACGACGACGCTGTTGGTGGAGCAGATGAAGGCGGCTGGATTGGCGATTTCGGCCGAAGAAGCGACGCTTTTCTTGCTGGGCATTCACGAGGACACTGGCTCGTTGACGTACCCATCCACCACCGTGCGCGATGTGTGGGCGGCGGGATGGTTGATGGAACAAGGGGCGTTATTGCCCGCCGTGCGCCGCTTTTTGCGGATGCCGTTCACCGCCGTTCAGCGTGATTTATACGAACAGTTGATGAAAAACGTGCGTTGGTTGGAGAGTGGCGGGCAGGCCATCGCCATTACGACAGCCATCGCCCCCCCCGCGTTTGATGATGAAATTTCACCCATCGCCCACCGACTGCGCGACCTGATTCCGGCCGCCGCGCTGTTTGTGCTGGTAAAAATAGGGAGTCAAAGCGTGCAATTGGTCGCCCGCAGCCGCTCTGCTCAAGTTGATGTGGCGTTTGTGGCACGGGCGATGGGTGGCGGCGGCCATCAGCGGGCGGCGGCGGCGTTGATTTTGTCTGATTCATTAACGGCCGTTTCTGCCCAAATTGAAAGCGTGCTGCCCCAAGCTGTCACCCCCATCACCCCCGTTTCGGCGTTGATGTCATATGGAAGCGTGCAGACGATTTCCGTCACGGCGACCATCGCCCAAGCGGAGGCGATGGTGTTGAAGTTGGGGCATGAGGGCTACCCCGTGATTGATGTGGAAAACGGCCGTTTGGTCGGTTTGCTCACCCGTCGCGCCGTTGATCGGGCGATGGCGCACGAGTACGGCAATAAAACGGTGCGAACCATCATGAAAGCGGGGCGGGTGACGGTCATGGAAGATGATTCCATCGAGCGCGTGCAGCAGTTGATGTTAATAGAAGAGTGGGGGCAAATTCCCGTCGTTGGCAAGGGGGGCGATGTACCGTTGGTGGGCATCATCACCCGCACTGATTTATTGACCCATTTGTTCCAGCCCAAGTCGGAAACGGCCGTTATTGACATGCGCCATTTGCTCGAATCGCAGTTTTCGCCTGCGTTGTGGCAAATGGCGGTGGCGATTGGGGAGATGGCGGCCGAATTGCGCCTGCCGCTCTACTTCGTCGGCGGGCTGGTGCGTGACGCGCTCATGCACAAATCACCCACCGATTTGGATATGGTCGTCGAAGGGGACGCAATCGGGCTGGCACTGGCATTGCAGAAAAAATATGGTGGTCACGCGCACGTTCACGCGCGGTTTGGCACGGCAAAATGGGGATTAGAAACGGCCGTTTGGGAAAAAATAGGGGAAGATCGGACACTGATACGGGAGAACGCCAATAAAAAGAGCGAAGCTAATCAGCGTTCCTCCGTATCAGCGTCCCATAATTTGCCTGATTCTATTGACTTTATTACTGCACGGGCTGAGTTTTATACGAAGCCGACGGTGCTGCCTGAAGTGGAAAGTGGCTCGATTAAATTAGATTTGCATCGGCGCGATTTCACCATCAATACCCTTGCCGTGCGGCTGGATGGCGCACATTTGGGCGAATTGATCGACTTTTACAACGGCTTACGCGATTTGGAGAATAAAACCATTCGTGTTCTGCATAGTTTGAGCTTTGTTGATGATCCGACGCGCATTTTGCGCGGCTTGCGGCTGGCGCAACGGCTCAATTTTGAAATTGAACCGCGCACGGCCGAATTGATGGATGGCAGTCTGTCGCTGTTGGCGCGTGTTTCTGGCTCGCGTCTTCGGCATGAAATCGAATTGGCATTGATGGAACAAAATCCCGCCCAAATCATGGCGCGATTCTGTGCGGCAAAGGTGTTGACTGCCATTTCGCCGACGTTGCGCTGGCGATCAGCGGCGGGGGTGGCGATGGCGCGACTGCCTGAATTGAGCGTGGATGTGTTGTGGAAAACGGCCGTTTCCCCCGATGATCTCCTCCTCACCCGCTTCGCTTTATGGATGGTTTCCCTGCCAGAAAGCGTACAACAAACCTCCATGACACAACTAATGGTTCGCAAAGCGACCCGCGAAATTGTCATGGGTGCGGCGGGTGCATTGGCCGCTTTGGAAGCGTTACCCGACGATGCGCGGGCGAGTGTGGTTGATCAGAAATTACGGCCGTTTATGCCATTGTCCCTGTTTGTTGCTCGTGTGTATGTGGGGAAGTCATCTTTGTTGGATAGGTATTATGGCGAGTGGATGGGGATGGAAACGGCCGTTAATGGTGCAGACATCCGCGCACTCGGCTTGCCGCCAAGCCCTGCATACGGCCGTATTTTGGAAACATTACGCGCCGCCCGACTGGACGGCGATGTGCAAACTGACGATGAAGAACGCGCTTTGTTGGGGGCGTTGGTGGATGCTGAACGCGCAAATTCTTAGCGTGTAAATTGTATCTTCTCAAGATTACAGGGGAGACCTGACAGGTTTTTTGCAATACTCGTGTAAAACAAAGTGTATTGGTGAAACCTGTCAGGTCTTTTCCCCAAGTTATTGAGATGTTACTGCAAATTCTTAACAGTCTACCAATGGGCGACATGATCTTCAGCCCAACCGACAAGATTGTGAATGGGGATTATTTCCCCATCAGATGTGGTGATATGTCCATCATAATGGCCGAATAGTTGATGCACCTCTGAACGTATTAACCACAAATTACTGGCCGCCACACGTTCCATAAACGGCGTAAACGTCAAATCAATCGCTGTGGCGGGGTCTGCGATGTGCCAAGGGCGCATATAGTTGGCTTTATCGTACTGCCATGCCAGTTCTGATGAGATTTTGCTTAAACGGCCGTTTACACACACCCCATTTTCCGTACTCCCCGTCCCATCCGTCCATTGCCCACCAAGATTCAGACCAATTAAACGGCCGTTTTGTTCACCCGATGCACTGCCCCAATTCCAGCGGCTGTCACGCGGCCAAATCCCCCGACCGAGATCAAGACAGGCAAAACTTTGCGACCCTGTGAAATGTGTCTCACGTCCGCCGATGGTGACGATTCCCTCCGTTGGCAATGTGTTTTGCTTGCTCGTAAATTGAAATGTGCGGTCATCCCAAGGGACGACGACGTTGAGTGATTCATGTTGTGGCGGCATGGTGACATCGAATCGTGCCGATAAGGGCTGTCCGTCATAATCCGCTATATCCACGGACAACGACACACCATCCCCCGTATTCTGCATGGCAACCTGTACGCCCGCACTAGAAAACTGCACATCATCGCCCACATTGTCTGGCAAATGACAACCCCGCCCAAAGGGGATCAATTTTGTCGTCTCACTGAGTTCACCAGTCGTAAAGTCAGCATAATATACAAAAACGAGTCCCGCATAATCTAAATTGGTGACAGTGACGGAGAAAAGATGGGTTTCGGTGGTGATTGCCCAATAGTTCCATCGTTTCTTGCGCGGCCAACGGCCGTTTAGATTACAACGATGCAACGGTTGACGTGACCAACCGACAGCGGCACGGTTAAGACGGCCGTTAGATAAACATAGATCAACAGGGGAAAGCAGTTCGTGTTCTTGGTTCATATCATTTTCTTCAAATACCCCATCGCTTCCTCGTGGACATTATCCATCACAATTTGCAGACGTTGATTTTCTCCTATCATTTCCAGATCGATGACGTATAAATAGGGGCTGAGAGCCTCTGCTTGGTCAGAAAAACGATCCAGCACATTGGGGCTTTCGCGGAAGAATTCCCAGTTAAATATCCCCTTTGTTTCGCACACTTTTAGCGGCAATGAATAAATTCCCGACTCGACTAAATCTTGGAAAAAGTGCGTACCATATGACATTTCAGGCATATGCCCATTTTTGGCGATGGCAATTTCGACCAACGCCTTCGTGTGATAAATGTCAGCATAGCTGACACTGACCCCCAACTCCAAATTAGAACTTCCCCATCGACCCGGCCCCATCATAATGAAGGACTCATCCTCCATTTTTTCGTTCAAACGGCCGATTTCGCGCCCTAATTCCAATTTCACCGATGTATCGGCGATGGTTCCGTACTTTTCGGGATCAGCAAAGATGATGTAGCGGATGTTGTCAACACGGCCGTTTGGCATCAATCCCGCCGATTGGAACAAAATATCACTAGCAGGGATGTTTTTCGGCAAAACAGCCTGTGATTGTTCCTCGCGCATACTGAGCGGGCGGCATTGCAAGATGTTTAGCTTGTACGCATTTCGCCCCTTATTTTGGGTGATTTCGATGGTGAACTCAACATCGACCTGCACTTTGTACACGGTGGAGAGCCGTTTAAGGGCAGTACGCATCAGATCGGTAAAGTTTTTGTCCTTGAGCAGATTTTCAAAAGTCAGCACCAATTTATCAGACGGCCGTAAGCTGCCTACGGAGCGTATTTCTTGTAAATAACTTCCTTTGTCCAGCGATGCGATCAATTTTAGGCAGGTGCAGTTACGGTTTAGCACGTCTTGAACGGGGAAAGTGTCAAAGGTATTTGTTTCTAAATCAATGGCATCAATGTACCATTGTGCGTATTGGCGTTTGGATTGGACATCAATTTCGGGGCGCAATTGGGGATGGCTGAGGGCGACAAGGCGTGGATAATCTTTGTCAATACGGTCAACCGCCCGTGTTCCCATCCCCCATACAAGTCGTAAAAAGCCCGCTTCACGATCAAATTTTGGATTCCAGCGGTACGCATTTTCACTAAAGGCAACGCCAGCGAGGGCGGGATAGTAATACCGTCCACGCTTTTCGCCGCGCACGCCTTGAATTAAAATCGCCATCCGTTCGTCGTAGTCGATCAGGTCGTTTTGACGGCGGTAAAGGATGGCATCGGGGTTGACGGTGCTGGCGTAGACCAGTTGAATGTTGTGGAGCAATTCTGTTAAATTTTCTTTGGGTGTGCCTTGATTGGGGCAGAAATAGCTGTGATATTTACCTGCGAAGGAGAAGCCGAAGCTGTCTTCCAGCAGGCTGGATGAGCGCACGATGATCGGCGTGTCACCAAAATACTCCAGCATGTTACGCAATCTATCGACAATTTCAGGGGGAAAACGGCCGTTTAGATGTGCCTGCACAACCGTAGGATATTCGTCCCGAATTTCTTGCAAGGGGAGGTATTTTTGGTTCATAAACCGCTCTAATTTGTTGAGCAGTCGGAAATCGTAGATGACCTCTGTGCCAAGATAGAACGAATCGGGAATACCAACCTGTTCGCTGATGTCATTGCCATACGTTGGCTTTTTCTTCTGTAAAATACGCCACGCCAGCGTCATTCCCGCCGCCTTACCGCCAATTTTACCGCCGCCAATGCGCCGTTGGTAAATACGGTGCAAATCGTCTACCGTGAACACTTTTTTGGCGACGGCGATGAAGCGCAACTGGTCACTGATGATGCGCTTGATCATGACAACTTTAATCTCTAACAAGTGATGGGCGACTTTTTCAAGTGATTCTTTGGGCAGGCTTTCATACATCTGTCCCTGACGTAATAACATACGCCAAGGGGCAACTTCGGGGTTGAAGGTTAGCTCCATATCATCCGTCTGTGCTGGTTGCTCGGCCAACATATCAGAGATGATGCGTTCAAATTGCAGTACGCCAAGATTGTTGCCAAAATAAACATCGGTCAGGTAATCACGGATGCGGCTTTTCCGTATACGCCATGTTTCAACAGATTCTTCTACAATAGGATTGTAAACGCCTTCGCGCCGCTGAGAATCAGTCGCCTTTTCTTTGACTTCTTGTTCAAAAATTGCTTCGTCAAGAACGCCGCGCTGAAATAGATCGGCACGCATTCGCGCCCGCGCCTCATCACGCAGGATGGGGTACGAGCTTAATTTGACGTAAATGTCGATGGCGGGGGTTTTGCTTCTAAGTGCGGATTGTTGAATCATGAGGACTCCATGTTGAATGTGATTTTTGTACTCAATTACAGGCTGGGGAGTATAGCAGGTTGCTTTTGATTGGGGGAGTGGCTACTAGGGCAATCGCGTTCTAAAACCCAGCGATTAAAATCGCGGGCTGCCTTTACAAAGTCCACCTTCGCGGACTAAAATAGCTAAATTCTTAGTCCGCGAAGGCGGACTTTGCAGATGTTGGTGCAGATTTATCTGCCGTTTAAAATAGAACGCGATTGTCCTGGAGTGGCTACTCGCATTATATTTTATCAGCGTTCGCCCATATCAGCGTCTTTATGTAAAAATTAAGCGAGTTGCAATCTCTGAAAAGTGATAAAAGGAGATGGGTCTACCCAAAATTAGGTATTACTTGTGCTAAAACGGCCGTTCCTCTCTGAATCGCCTCTGGCGAACTGTACTCCTTAGGATTATGACTAAGCCCATCTTTACAGGGAATAAAGATCAGGCCGCTGGGAATAAATGAGCCATCGCCGCGCTTTTGCGCCGCCACCACCGCCACGTCATGGATTGCCCCGCTAGGCATCAATTCATAGGTGTATTTTAACTGTTGACACGCCTTCTCCGCTGCGTTTTGCAAATTTTTGTCCATTTCCTCTATCGGCAACAGCGAAACTATCTGTTTGATTTTTACAAATACATTGAAACGCCGCCCCACATCTTGGATACTCTCCTGCGCTTGAGCCGCATAATTTTCTAGAAACGATAACTTATTGCTGCGAATGTCAAGGGTGAAATATCCATAAGGACTGACTTTAGTCAGTGCATTTTCATAAACATGTGGATTGCGTATGTTAAAGTCTTGATCGGTATTGATGATTCCTGCCGTTTGTACTAAATCCTCTCCTTTGAACAACGCTTGATCAGCCAATCTGTCAAGTTCCACCTGCATGTAAGCCATCGCCAAATTAGCATCTTTTCGATACTGCACCCCCATCGGCGTACCTCCAGAATGGGCTGCCTCTCCGACCACGACAACGCGAAAACGCATCGTTCCCCGCACACTGGTCACAATACCAATCTCTTTTTGATCGATTTCAAGTTTTCGTGCCTGTTCAATGTGCAGTTCCAAATAAGCGGCGATGGAATCAATGTGGGATTGGGATAAAGTCGGCTGTTCACGTTCGATGAATCCCGGATCAAATCCCTGCCCTCGAATTGCCTCGTCTAATGTTTGGGTATTGAATTTCTTTAAGAGAATGTTGGGGTTATTTTGACCAAATGCGGCCTGACTGCCTTTGCAAACCGCGCCAAAAGTTGCCGACTCTTCTCCGCGCCAAACGACCAACTCTAACCGATGGGTTAATGTTTGCCACTGATCTTTGAGGGCAAAAATCGCTTCTAGCCCAGCCACAATGCCAGCCGCGCCGTCATAATTGCCACCATGAGGCACGGTGTCAAGGTGGGAACCAATTTGGATAACGCTCTGTTGATGATAGGGCGTTGTCATCAATAGATTGCCAACAGCATCATAACGGGGTTTTAATCCGTAGTTATAGCCAACCGTTTTGATGTACTCCATAGCGGCCGTTTCTTCATTTGACCACGAAGCGCGTAAAAACCCAGCTTCCCTGAACGTGTCCAGATTGCCAATTTTTTCTAATACCGCAAAATGACGATTGATATTTTCGATGGGGATGTTGAATATACTGTCAGGCTGAATGCCTTCATTTGAGTGGTCTAACATTTCTATCAATTCCAAATACGATCTATATGACAGGAGTCAAGGCTTTAGCCGGCCTAATTACTGGCAAGACTGGCTAAAGCCTTGACTCCTCTTGAATACTTTCAAACGGCAAAATCTGCATAATGAGCCGACTCAGTACGCAATTCTGCGTCGCGGACTTGACCGATGAGATCGGCAATATGCTCAATTTCACGTTGTTGGCAGAAGCTGTTCAGACCTTGAATGATGTTGGGCATTGCCTCCGGGTGGATAAAGGTTGCTGTGCCGACTTGCACGGCCGATGCTCCCGCTAACATATACTCAATCACATCATTCGTTTGGCTAATGCCGCCGCAGCCAATGATGGGAATATCGACGGCGTTATGGCATTGGTAAACCATTCGCAGAATAATTGGCTTGATTGCCGGCCCTGACAACCCGCCCATTATATTGCCCACGCTAGGTCTAAACGTATCGACATTGATCGACATCGCCAAAATTGTGTTGGCAACAACCAGCGCATCAGCCCCGCCAGCTTCGGCTGCTTTGGCAATCTCGACAATCTCGCCTGTGTTGGGCGTTAATTTAGCCCATAGGGGGAGGTCGCTGACTTGTTTTAGCTTTTCCATTACCTTGAAAGTTACTTCTGGGTTCATGGCAAACGCTTTCCCATCTTCTTCAAGATTGGGGCAGGAGATGTTGACTTCAATTGCGTTCACTCCTGGTACAGAGATTTTGTGGCATAGTTCCGCAAATTCATCGGTCGTATCGGCCGAGATGCTTACAATTAATGGTGCGTCATAGTGGGCGTAAAGCGGGATCGTATGTTTCAAAAAATAATCAATCCCTTTGCTGGGAATGCCAATAGAATTGATCATACCGCCAACAGTTTCGCTTACTCGCGGGGTTGGGTTTCCCCGACGTGGTTGTGGGGTGACAGTTTTCAAAACATGCGCCCCTAGCAAGTCTAGATCAAAAACGACGGCCAATTCATCAGAAAATGTGCCAGATGCGGGCATGATTGGGTTCTTGAACTGTACAGTTCCTACTTGTGTATTTAAATTTACCATGCGATTGCCTCCTGAATATCAAAAACAGGGCCTTCTGTACATACTCTCAAGTCTACTTGCTTGCCATCTTGCATAAAGGGGCGCACGCAGCAATGGCACATTCCCAAGCCGCAAGCCATCTGCTGTTCCAGCGCGGTTTGGCCGGGCAGGTTGTACTCTTTTCCTAATGTTTGCAATAGGCTAAGCAAGCGATTGGAGCCGCAGGTGAAGAGGGCGTTGATGTTTTCTTGTTCAATCAGGGTGCGGGCGAGGGCTTCAACGGCCGTTATTTCACTACTCCCATCGCTGTCCAGCACGGGAAAGAGCGTCGCCCCCATCTCCTCAAAATAATCGACAGATAATAGATATTCTGGCGACCGTGCGCTGCAAATGACATATAGGTTACGGCCGTCACGATGTGTTTGTTGAGCCAATGGAGCCAGCGTTGCCAACCCAACCCCTCGTGCGGCAACCAGCAGGTTTTGCCATGTGGGTTCCAGCCAAAAGCCGCGCCCCAAAGGGCCAAAGATATTGAATGAATCGCCACGCTCAAGTCTGGACATGGCTGTGGTTCCAACACCGACAATTTTATAGAGGAAGGAGAGCGTGTTATTGTTTCGGTCAATCCTGTAAATACTCATTGGGCGGCGAAAGAAGGGGGTCAGATCGTCATATTGCGGGCAGAGGAGGTGGAAAAACTGCCCTGCTACTGCCTGTAATGCAGGTTCTGGGGCAGATAGGGTGAGTTGCTTGTATTGGTCATTTACCAATGCGTTGGAGATGACTGTGCAATGATGCTCGCGCACGGTTGTGGCTGAGCTAGGGGGATTTATGTTCATGAATTTTTTAACTTTAGCAATGAATTGCACGAATTAACGC
>CAYSDT010000059.1:0-10690 GCA_964429835.1 uncultured Ardenticatenaceae bacterium
GCCGTTGTGCGACTGCAAACCATCTTCCGCCAAGCGCAAAATTCGCTCATCATCCATAATGCCCATCGCATCAATCAAGGGCAAATGCCAGAGACAAAGCCAAATGCAACCGACTTTTTCATCTTCGTCAAAGACGATCCCGACGAGGCGGCGGCGTTGCTGGTGGATGTGGTGCAAAAGCGCATTCCGCAAAAGTTCGGGCTGGATGGGTTTGAGGATGTGCAGGTGTTGGCTCCGATGTATAACGGCCGTTTAGGAGTCCGCAACCTCAATAATATGCTGCAAGCCGCGCTCAATCCGCCGCACAAGCGCAAGTTGGAACGCACGCTCAGCGGCACGCTGTTCCGCGTCGGCGACAAGGTGATGCAGACGAGCAACAATTACGACAAAAGCGTCTACAATGGCGACATTGGGCGCATTGTGAGTATGGATTTGGTGGGACAAACGGCCGTTGTTTCCATTGATGGCAATCCCGTCGTTTACGATTTTTTGGAGATGGATGAGTTGGTTCACGCCTTCGCCATCAGCGTACATAAAAGTCAGGGGGCGGAATATCCGTGCGTGGTAATGCCAATGGCGACGCAACATTACATGATGTTGCAACGGAATTTACTGTATACGGCCGTTACGCGGGCAAAAAAGGTGTTGATTTTGATCGGCACACGCAAGGCGATCCGCATTGCGATTCGCAATAATGACAATAATAATCGTCATACAGCATTGGATTTACGGCTAAAGAAATAATGTATCTTCTCAAAATATCGGGGGAGACCTGACAGGTTTTCTTACGATACTCGTGTAAAACGAATACTCTTGGTGAAACCTGTCAGGTCTTTACCCCAAGTTATTGAGATGTTACGAAATAATGAATAATGAAGTTTTAATAATGAATTGTAAATGAGATGTGCGTCATTCATTATTAGTTATTCCCAATTCAGTATTCATTATTTTTTCGATGGCCGCCACATGTTCAGCGATGGTAAAGACAGGTTGAATGCCTTATTGGGTAAAAGTTGAACTTTTTTCAGTGGACTCATGTGTTGTATCAAGCGACAAAAACAAGGCATAAAAAAAAGCCCGCCTTCGAGAACGAAGTCGGGCTTTTTGCATCAACAACAAATCGTGAACGCCTCTACTTAACAATTCATTATTAATTATTGACTATTCATTATTCTAAACCATTTCTGCATACCCGCGCCGCTCATACTCATCAGCGTCAATTCCAATCAACGTCAACAATTCGCCCATCAGCACCGCCTTGCGCTCCGCGTCTTTGCGTGACCATGTACGCGCCTTGATCTCCAGATACCTATCCGGCCATTCTGGCAGGATTAAGCTGTCCAGATTGATGGCGAATTCGGTGTTTTTGTACAACACCCGCCAGCGCAACCGATCCTTTTGAATTTCAATTACCTGTTGCGGCGCAAAGTATTCCTGATAAAAGCGCATCGTGCGGTCAGCATTCGCCAAGTAGCGCGACTGCGACAACATGACCGCGTTGGGGAACTCTACCCTCTCCTCCTCGCCAATGAGCGTCAGGCGGGCGCGGGATTGGAACACCTCCCCCTTGTCGTCCAGATA
Organism: uncultured Ardenticatenaceae bacterium; assembly: GCA_964429835.1. Classification (GTDB taxonomy): domain Bacteria; phylum Chloroflexota; class Anaerolineae; order Promineifilales; family Promineifilaceae; genus S016-13. The sequence goes on from CAYSDT010000059.1 coordinate 1,582, forward strand.
CTCATCTTCGCGGTAGCGCAGACGGGTTGCGTCGGGATCATCATTGTCGAACAGCATGTAGTTGTCGTACTGCATGTAATGGGATTTCTTCGTGATTTCAATCTCGTCAGAGGCGATGACGGCCAGCAGTTGCTCTTCATTTTCGATGGGGGCTTTCACCTGCACTTCAAAACTCTCTTGTCGCTCCACACCTGCCAGCAAGACCAATTTATTGTAGGTGTACGATTCGCATTGCTCCACGAACGCATCAATGCGGGCGGCCACATCGCCCGCGTCGGCGATGGCTTTAGCCTCGTCTACGGTCAACAGTTCACGGTCACGCATTAGAAAACGGCCGTTACACATCACATCCGTCACGTCCGAACTTTTGGACGCATACACCAGTTGCGAATAGATCGAATCGCTGTTGTAGCGGAAATGGGGCTGATTATGCACGCCGCTGATGTCCACGACGGTGATGTCGGCGCGTTTACCGACTTCCAAACTGCCAGTCACATCCGCCATGTGCATGGCGCGTGCGCCCTGAATGGTTGCCATTTCCAACGCTTGGCGGGCGGGCAAGGTGGTCGGGTCTTTGCTATGCACTTTCGCCAACAGTGCCGCTAATCGCATCTCTTCAAACATATCGAGGTCGTTATTGCTGGCAGTACCATCCGTCCCCACCCCTAAATTAAGGCCAGCGTCTAACATCGCCCCCACATCGGCGATGCCGCTTGCCAATTTCAGGTTACTGCTGGGGCAATGGCACGCGCCCGCGCCCGCCTGTTCCAAATCGTAAATTTCGCTGCTGTCCAGATGGACGCAATGGGCGGCGAGCAGTTTGGTTTCCAACATGCCATGCTTGCTGATCCACGGCACGACGGGCATATGGTGCTGCTCGCGGCAGCTTTCAACCTCAAATGTGCTTTCGCTGACGTGGGTGTGCAGCGGCACATCGAACGCCCGCGCCAAATCGGAACACGCCTGCATCACTTCGGGGGTGGAGGTGTACCAGGCGTGCGGGGCGACGGCGGGCTGGATGAGCGTGTGGCCGTTCCAGCTTTCAATGAAGCGGCGGCAACGAATCAGGCTGTCTTCGTAAGTGGGCGCATCGGGCGCGGGGAAGATGAGGATCGTCTGTCCCAATAACGCCCGCATTCCGATGTCTGCCGTTTCTTCAGCAATCGCCTCTTCAAAATAGTACATGTCGGCAAATGAAGTCACGCCTGAGCGGATCATCTCCGCGCACGCCAGCCGCGTACCCAGTTTCACAAATTCGGGGGTGACGAATTCACGTTCGACGGGCATCAGGTAGCCGAGCCATACGTCGAGGCGCAAATCATCGTACAAGCCGCGAAATAGTGTCATCGGCACATGGGTGTGGGCGTTGACGAGGCCGGGCATGATGATCTTGCCGCTGTAATCGACGGTTTCTTTTGGGGTGTAAACGGCCGTTAATTCCGCAACCGTCCCCACCGCCACAATCGTGTCGTCCTTGACCGCCACCGCGCCATCCATGATGATGTCGAACTTTTCATTCATCGTGACAACGGCCGCGCCAGTTAATAAAGTGTCAATTTTTTGCATTATTTTTCTCCTTAGAAAATAGTTTTATGATTTTTTAGTATCTTCTCAATTCGGGGAGACCTGACAGGTTTTTCAAAGGTACTCGTGTAAAACAAGAGGTCTTGATGAAACCTGTCAGGTCTTTACCCCAAGTTATTGAGATGTTACATTTTTTATTTGATTACCTTCATTATACCGACCCCTGCTATAATCGGGAAACGATTTTGACATATTATTGTAAACAACTAAGAAAAGCAGGCAAAAGAAACCCCATACTGTTAGGGTTGTTCAATTCTCTTTACAAAAAAGAATTTGGACACTGATTTCACAGATAAACGCTGATTTTTCTTCTTTTATCTGTGAAATCAGTGTACTATTTTTAAGAACTGAACAGACCTGCCCATACTGTGACAATCAGAAGGAGTGTATCAATTGAAAACGATTATTTTTTTGAGCGATGAGGGGCTAGTTGATGAGTTGGGATGGAGACTACCATTTCCCCTTATCCCCATCGGCGGCAACACAATTATTGGACATACCCTTGACCTGTTTGAATCCTATTTGGGGGATGAAATCAGCATTATTTCCCCCGATGTTGAAGTGGCCGCCTGGCTTTTTGAGCAATACCCAGACCTGTCAATCTCATGCGTTAAAAGCTGGGGCGATGTGGGGGCGATGGATGGGGAGTTGCTGGTGATAAACGGCCGTTTTCTAACAAATCCCAACCTGCCAGACGACCTCCCCGCCAATGCCGCCATCACCGATGAAAATGGAAAGGTGACGGCGTTATGGATGAAAAAGGGATCATCGCCAACGGCTGATATTGAAAATTGGATGGACAAGATGGGCGCAGATGCAACCGCATTCCCTGCCCGTTTCAGCTATCCCGTCCGCACCATTGCTGAATTACAACACGCCAACACGCGGATGCTCGGCTTGGGTTACGGCAGCGACGACCTTGTTGAACGCAGTTATGCGGAGGAATTTATGGGGTTGCCACCTGTGTTTTTGGGAGAAACGGCCGTTGTTGATCACAGTATCATCGGCCCCTACGCCCACATTGGCGCAAACGCGCATATCAAAAGCAGCATCATTCGCAACAGCATCATCAGCGCGGGCGCAATTATCGAAAATTGCATCCTTGATGGAGCCATCATCGGTGAAAATATTAAAATAATTGGCGAAGGCCAAGCGATTATCTAATTCTTCCATGAAAATCGGGAGTTGCATTCCCGATTTTCATGGTAAAATACAAATATGATCGAAAGAACGACGTATTTGGAACGGTTGGAAACGGCCGTTAAACGCTCCCCCATCACCTCATTACTTGGCCCCCGCCAAGTTGGTAAAACCACCCTTGCCCGTCAATTTGCCGAAACGCGACAATCCACCTTCTTCGATTTAGAACTGGATGTAGATCGTCGTCGTTTGCAAAACCCCAACATGGCATTAGGCGCATTGGAAGGGCTTGTTGTGCTGGATGAAATTCAAACGATGCCCGAACTGTTCAACCTGTTGCGTGTATTGGTTGACCGTCCTCAAAATAAGACAAAATTCCTTATTTTGGGCAGTGCCTCGCCAGAAATCATCAAAAAAGTTTCTCAAACATTGGCTGGACGGGTTGAATTTATTGATTTACCTGGCTTACGTTTCCCCGAAGTGGCAGAAGATGCAAGCCGTCGCTTATGGGTGCGCGGCGGATTTCCACGCTCTTTTTTAGCGGAATCCACAGAGGACAGTATGGCGTGGCGTGATGGTTTTATTCGCACATTCTTGGAACGCGACATCGCCCAATTTGGATTTCATATTCCCAGCCCAGCCATGCGCCGTTTTTGGACGATGTTGGCACATTATCATGGGCAAACGTGGAACGGTGCAAAAATCGCACGATCAATGGATGTGTCTGGAAAAACAGCGCGTGCCTATCTCGATATTTTAAGCGGGACATATATGGTACGGCAGTTGCAACCGTGGTTTGTTAATGTGGGCAAACGTCAGGTGAAATCGCCAAAAGTTTACTTGCGGGACAGCGGCCTGTTGCACAGTTTGTTGAACATATCAAATTGGGAAGGTTTATTTTCCCATCCAACCATCGGCGCATCGTGGGAAGGGTTTGTGTTGGAACAGGTGATTTATACGCTCCAATTATATGAGGGCGAAGTGTACTTTTGGGCGACGCATAATGGGGCGGAATTGGATGTGCTGTTCTTTAGAAACGGCCGTTCTTATGGCATCGAAATAAAGTTCAAAGAAGCCCCTAAAGTGACAAAATCCATGAATATCGCCATCGAAACACTCGATTTAACCCATCTGTGGGTCATTTATCCGGGAATGCACATTTACCCTACCAGCGATAGAATCACGATGTTACCCCTGTCTGAAATTGAGCAATTGCCATCCTTAATTTCGTAGCAAATGGTAATGGCAACTGAGAGGAATGAAATGGACGTAGAGAAAAAGAAACAACTAGCAAAAAAAGGATGGGTGAGTACATCCGTTCAAGATTTCTTGGGATTACCCCTTGAAGAAATAGCGTATATTGAACAAGAAAAGCATCTGAAAATGAATGAGACTTCGCAAATTAGAGAAAAATCTGCGTAATCTGCGAACAATTTTTTCCCAAAAGCAGGATAATAAACGAGAGGAAACACATGAAAAACTTTATTTCACAACGAGTTCTTGACACCCCGCCCTCTGGCATACGCAAATTTTTTGACATTGCCGCCACCATGCAAGATGTAATCTCGCTGGGCATTGGCGAACCTGATTTTGTCACCCCTGACCCGATTTTGGAAGCGGGCATCGCCTCCCTGCGGCGCGGCGAGACGAGCTACACATCCAACAGCGGCACGATTGAACTGCGTACCGCCCTCAGCAAGCATCTAAATAAATTGTACAACGTGCAATACGACCCCGAAGAGGAAATTATTATCACCGTTGGCGTGAGCGAGGCGTTGTATTTGGTGATGACGGCGATTCTCAACGATGGCGACGAGGTGATTATTCCTGATCCGTGCTTCGTCTCTTATGGCCCTGAAGTCAGCTTTGCTGGCGGCGTGCCAGTGATGGTTCCCACCTACATGAAAGATAATTTTGAAGTGACGGCCGAAATTATCGAAGCGGCCATCACCCCCAAAACGAAAGCAATCTTCTTGGGATACCCCAACAACCCAACGGGGGCGGTGATGAGCCGCGAACGGATGCTGGAAATAACGGCCGTTGCTGAACAACACGATCTCCTCATCATTTCCGATGAAATTTATGACCAACTGGTTTATGGTGTGGAACATACCTGCGTCCCCGCTTTGCCAGGAATGCGCGACCGCACGATTTTGCTCGGTGGCTTTAGCAAAAATTACGCAATGACGGGCTGGCGCATCGGGTATGCGTGTGCCAATGCGGAACTGTTGGGCGCGATGCGAAAAGTGCATCAATACAGTATCATGTCCGCGCCGACGACGGCACAAGCAGCAGCCATCGCCGCGTTGGAGCAGGGCGACAGCCATGTGGAGCGAATGCGCCGCGAATATGATCGCCGCCGCCGCTTGATTGTCGATGGGTTCAATACGCTGGGGATGGATTGTTTCGAGCCAAAAGGGGCGTTTTACGCCTTCCCCTCCATCGCCAAAACGGGCATGGGCGGTGATGAATTTGCGATGAAGCTGTTGGCAGAAGAAGAGGTGGCGATGGTGCCAGGTGAGGCGTTCGGCGCGAGTGGCGCAGGCTTTATGCGGGCTTCTTATGCCACTTCATACGAGAAAATCGAAGAAGTATTGAATCGGTTGGACTCGTTTATGAAACGGCACGGGTAGTCTGTACAGAAGAGGTTATCGTTTATCCTCTCATAGAATAGGACATTGATTTCGCAGATGAACACTGATTTAGGATGCTTTTATCAGTGAAATCAGCGCAATCAATGTCCTATTTTCTTTTCCGACAGTCTGCTGCTTATAACGCAATTAAAACGACGGCAACAAGCGTGATAAACAGCCCCACCATTTGCCAACGGCTGATCGATTCGTGCAGGATGAATCGTGCCAGTAAGACCGTCACCGCTGGGTAGAGGGAAGAAAGAACGGCCGCGATGTCCAGTCGCCCAATGCTGGCGGCGAGGACGAAGAAGAGATTGCCAGCGACATCGAAGACGCTGGAGGTGAGCAGGATAGGCCATTGATCGGTTGACGGCCGTTTCCACCCCCGCGATCCTGTAACCAATAGTGCCATCAGCAAGACTGAGCCAGATCGTGAAGCCAAGACAGGCCATAAGACAGCATTATCGTTGGCCGACCCCAAAAGAATGAAAAATCCACCGAAGCCCATCCCTGCAATTAAGGGTAATTTGAGATCGCGCCATGTGGGGCTGGCTGATTTGCCGCCGCTGGAAATGATCCAGATGGAGAGCAAGGCGAGGGCGAAGCCTGCCATTTTATGCGGTTCGACAGCCCCTTCGTTGAACAGGCTGAAAATGACGGGGATGGAGGAGGCGATAACGGCCGTTAATGGAGCAACGCTTGCCATATTTCCTTGAGACAAGCCGCGCAAAAAGGCGGCTAACCCAATCGCCCCCGACATGCCTGCCAATGCACCAAACATGAGATCGCGGGCGGGCGGCATCGTCTCGCCAAAAATCAAAATGGCGGTGATCAAGGCGACCACACCGAAGAGGTTGATAATGAAAACAACCAGATAATTTCCTGTGCGTCTGGTGGCGACACCGCCACTGAAATCGCCTGTACCCCAGCCAATGGCGGCGGCAATGCCTAATAATACGGCTGTAAATTCTGTACTAATCATGGCGGCATTGTAGCAGGGGGGTGTGTGAGGGGCGAGTAAAAACGGCCGTTTTTGTTCCCCGTTAGGTAAAATGGGCGTGGCTGGAAGGTGTGGGAAACGGCCGTTTTTGGTGTTAGATAAAATTACCGATCCGCAGATTACGCAGATTCACGCAGATTTTTATTCTTTAATCTGCGCCCATCTGCGTAATCTGCGGATTTTTTGTTGGGAAACGGCCGTTAGCCTTGATTACAGTTGATGAACACTTCGTGATGCTAACAAAAGTCCAACTTTTTTGGTATCAGGGGCGATGCTCACAATTGGATAAGTGAACCATGTTGTTAATCTACAGGGGGCGCAGAAAACAAAAAAGCCCACCATAATGGCGGGCTTTTTTTATTATTATGTTGATGGGAATGGCAATGCCATCACCCGATGTTACCGCTAATACTCAGCAGCACTGAAGGCGCGTTTGGCATTTACATGCTGTGCCTGCGGCCCTTTGCCATTGTCAATCAGGTCAAAATCAACCTTGTCGCCTTCGTAAAGATTACGATACCCATCACCGTCGATGGCAGAATAATGGACGAAAACCTCGTCGCCACCATCATCGGGGTTGATGAAACCATATCCCTTTAACCGACTAAACCATTTTACAATACCTGTTGCGTTACCCATTTTTTATACCTCCGTCATCTGTGACGTTCTATCTGTCTACTTCTAGAATCTTGAGGAAAATCATATGCAATGAACTCCTCTTGCTTCTTACAATTACTTTAATCTGAAAAGGTAAACAGTCCCTTCCAAATCAATCTGTATAGAGATTATCATGTCAAGGGGGGAGAGGTCAATCGTTTTTAGGCAGTTTTTACGACGCTTTCACAGGAGTAAACAGAGGGTGAATGACAGACCTGACAGGTTTCACTAACATCGCTCTTCTACGCGAATATCGTAGCAAGACCTGTCAGGTCTTTCCTTACGCTTTCGTTTCACGCCATCCCAGCCAAGCAATGTAGCTAAAGGCAGAAACGCAGGTCAGCAAAAAGAATAACGGGCCAACATTTTGTCGCGAAATGATGAGATAGATGCCAAACGCAGCGTACAGCGCAAAAAAAATCTCCACCAGCACAATCCAGTCAAAATGAGCGCGATAGCCGCCCTCGTTTCCCCCATTTTTAGGAGTACGCACAAACGGATGATCATGCCCAAATAACGCTTGCCAGATGGCGCGGCTGTTGCTGGGTGCTGTGCCGATGGCAAGCAGCAGCATGGCCGGAAAGTGGCGCAATCGCCATTTCCAATCGGCGTGTAAGGTTTGCTGCCCCATAATGAACAAAATCGGCTGGCCGAGTCCAGCAAAGGTGAACAGGAGCATGTACGGCGAGAAATAATAGTCGAGCCAGAGCAGTGGAATTTGCAAAAGCAACATCCCCAACAGCAACGGCTGGGTGACGTAGGCGGACATGGAGAGAACGGCGTACAGGCGGGCGATTATGGTAAAACGGCCGTTTCCCATAATCGCCTTCCCATATTTTCGCAGACATTGGGTTGACCCCTTCGACCATCGTGCCTGCTGGCTTTTGTACGCCATCACGCTCGTCGGTAACTCGGCGGGCGAGGTGACATCAGCTAAAAAGCGGAACTTCCAGCCGTCTAAAATGGCGCGGGTGCTGAGGCATAAATCTTCGCAAACGGTGTCATCGTGCCAGCCGCCGACGGCGATCATGCACTCACGCCGCCACACGCCGCCCGCGCCGTTAAATTTGGGGAATAGGTCAGCCCGATGGCGTACCAGTTGCTCCATACCAAAATGTTTGTCAAGGGCGATGGCCTGTGCGCCCGTCAGCGCCGAGAAATCAGCGTTCAAATGTTCCCATCGGGATTGCACCATGCCCAGTTTGGGTTCGTTGATGAAATGGGGGATGGTTTGGTGCAGAAAATCGGGGCGGGGGACGAAATCAGCGTCGAAAATAGCGATGAAATCGCTATCGGTTTGGGGCAGGGCGGCGGCTAATGCGCCCGCTTTGTACCCATCGCGGTTGTCACGATGGATGAAGTCGATATTGACTCCCTGTTGCTGATATTCAGCGACGAGGCGGGCGGCAATCGGGTTGGTTTCGTCGGTGGAGTCGTCGATCAGTTGGATGTGGAGTTTGTCAGGGGGGTATTGGAGGGAAACGGCCGTTTTCAACAATCGCTCCACCACATATTGCTCATTATAAATGGGCAACTGCACCGTCACCGTCGGCCAATCGGCGGGGGCGACGGGGGGGGCGGTGAACTGTTCGCCCCGATGTCGCCAGTAGAGCCAAAGTGTCAGCAGCCCCATCACCCCGTAAATGGAGATGAGCGAGAGCAATAAAATGTAGAGCGCGGCCAGAAATTCACTCATCGGCGGGGGCGTATTTGATGATACTTTTGAGCCGCTTGTTGAATGTGCCGCGTGGCAGCATGATCCGTCGCCCACAGCCAAGACAGGCGAGGCCAATATCTGCGCCGATGCGGGTGACTGTCCAGTCGTAACTGCCGCAGGGGTGTTTTTTTCGCAAGCGCACGGTGTCGCCAGGTCGGACTAATGGTGTGTTCATTGTCATTCTCTGGACGCAGAGCGTCCCGATCTTCATTCCACGCAGAGCGTGGAACGAGGGTTAAAAGTTGGCGAGAATAGCTTTTGCAGAGGGAATTGTCAAATTAAATAGACCTGACAGGTTTTGGAAAACCTGTCAGGTCTATTTAATTTGACAACGGCCGTTTCCCCATTGTAAAATAGCCATATAGATGGCTATAAAGG
>CAYSDT010000060.1:0-5869 GCA_964429835.1 uncultured Ardenticatenaceae bacterium
AATCACAGTCGCTACCTAAACCTGTCAACAGCAACGGCCGTTGCGGGCATCATCCCCATCTCCGTCGGCGTTTACCTTTCCACCAACGCCATCTTTGCCATCAGCGGACGACAAACCACGCTCACCTATCTTATATCCGCCCTGTTTTTTCTGCCGATACTTCTCAGCTTGGCCGAGCGTGTGACTGCCAGCAAGAAAAGCAGCGGCATCTTCTCGCTCATGCGCGAAAACCATGATTTGCGCTTCGCTTACGCCGTCGGCTGGCTCATGCTGGGCGGGTTACTGTTTTTGGGCGCACTGTTGGCGTATGGCGGCGGGGTTTACCTTAATCAGCTGTTGATGCGCTACTTTGAAACGTCACCAGAGCCGCGCTGGTTAGCCATCGCCTTCATCCTTCCCATCATTGTAAACCACGCTTTTGGCGCACGCGCCAATTGGACGCGCCGCCTGATGGTTTTGGCGGCTGCGGTTGTCGTGTTGATTAGCCTGCTGTTATGGGCAAATGCAAACCCGCCCATAGCCATCATCGGCTACTCCTATTTGGCAACTGGATCGCTTCTTGAAGCGATTCCCTATCTGGCGATTAGTTTGTGGGGCATTCACTTTTTGCTGGAAAAATGGCCGCATGTGCGCGGCACACAACGCCAGATTTTAGTTCCAATGATTAGTTCATTATTGTTGATGGTGCTATTGGGAACATTAACGGCCGTTTTCTTCATTAAATACCCCCTCCTGTTAAATCGCGGCACAACACCGTTAATTGCCTTAGCATCGGTCGTGCATCCGTTGGCAGAATCCGTGTTGATGCTGATGGGGATTCTGCTGGCATTGATCGGGGTCGATCAGGCGGTTAGCAGCGGTTTGCGACTGGTAGGCGAGATGGCCTCCGTTGGCTTTTTGCCAGAATCATTTATAAAGGGGCGAACAACGGCCGTTTTCATCCTGTTCATTTTGGCGACAGCGATGGCTGGTGTTGCCGCTTTCCTGCCGTTAGATGTCATCGTTGGCGGTTCGGCTGCCACCCTTTCCATCGTTTTCATTTTGCTTAATTTGCCTGGTTTACTGCAATCAAGCTCCCCATTTCCTGAAAGACGGCAGATTAAATTGCCGCTGCACCCCCTCTTCCCGATGATGTCTATCGTTATCAGCGCATCATTCTTGCTGTATTTGGAGTTGCCCGAACTGATTGGATTACTGGTTTGGCTGGTCATCGGCGCACTTTATTATTCGCGGTACGCACGGACGCAATCCATTGTGGTGCGGCAGCATAGCGAGTTTGTTGGGGAAAAGGTGGCGTTGGTTTATGAAAAGAGCCGCTATCGGCTGGTGGTGGGGGTTTCATCAAGGGAAACGGCCGTTTCTCTCATCAATGCCGGCCTGCAAATTGCCCGCGCTCGCGATGGCGACCTGCTCGTCATCCATATTGTCACTGCCCTAGACGGCCGTTCTGACGCACAAGAGCAAGCCATCGCCGCCCAAGCGCACGAATGGGTAGCCGATGTGGTCAAGCAGATGGCGGTAGACGATGTTCCCATTTTCCCGATGGTACGCATCGCCCCCACCGCCAAAGACGGCATGAACGCCACCATTTGGGAAGAAAAAGCGGACGGGATGTTGCTCGGCTGGCCGCCGCGTGGCGATGTGCCGCCCCAATTAGAGCAAGATGGAGCCATCGACAACATCGTGCGTATCGCCGCCTGCGAAGTGATGATTCTGCACGGCGACCTGCTCTACATCCCCCAAAACGTGCTGGTGCCGATGGCAAGCGAACTGCACGCCCCCGCCGCGCTGGCGTTAGGTCGCCATTTAGCAGGTGAAAAAGTCGTCGCCTACAAGCCGATTTATGGTCACAACAGCGAGCGCAGCCGCCATCATATTGAAACCACGCTCAACCACACCGTCGCCAAAACGGATGGGAATGCGCGGGTTGAAATCGACATTGAAAAGGCGCACCATCTGGAAAATGACACCATCGCCAAAAGTGTGGATTATGATTTATTGGTGATGGGCATTTCGGGCGAGGGGTTTTTGACGACGACGGCATTTGGAGGAACGGCCGTTTCCATCACTGAGAAAGTCGCCATCCCCACTATTTTGGTCAAGCGGCAGGAAAAGCATACCGCCTTCTGGCTCCGTCGCACATGGGAAGGGATGTCTGGCATTTTGCCCGATTTGTCCATAAAAGAGATGGGCATTATTGGCCGAAATATGCGCCAAAACGCCAAAGCGGACATCAATTTCTACGTTTTACTCATTTTAGCCTCGCTGATCGCCTTCATGGGTTTATTGCAAAACAGCGCGGCGGTCATCATTGGCGCAATGCTAGTCGCCCCATTGATGAGTCCGATTTTGGCATTGGCGCACAGCATCGTGCGCGGCAATTTCAAATTGATGCGCCAAGCGTTCACCTCAACGGTGAGCGGTGTCGTTTTTGCCATCATGCTGCCCACAATGCTTATGCTCATCTTTGAAGCAATAGGGATGAATTTGCCCATCACCCCCGAAATTGCCGCCCGCACCGAGCCGGGATCGCTGGATTTGATTGTGGCGTTGCTATCGGGCGCGGTAGCAGCGTATGCAGTCAGTCAGGTTTCCGTCGCCGCTGCCTTGCCCGGCGTGGCGATTGCCGCCGCCCTTGTGCCGCCGCTCGCCGTCGTCGGCTACGGCTTAGGCACGGTCGATTTTGATATTGCGGGCGGGGCATTTTTGCTGTTTGTGGTCAACTTTGCGGCGATTGTGCTGTCTGGCGCATTGATGTTTTTGCTGCTGGGCGTGCGTCCGCCGCTGCAAGACGAGCGTGGACAACAGACGCGCTCTGGCTTGACGTTGGCCGTCGGCGGCTTACTGCTGGTACTGATCCCCTTGATTTTGACGGGGCGCATTGCCCGTGTAAACGGGATGGAAGAGCAGGCGATTCAAGCTATCGTCGAAGGGTATTGGACGGAAGATCAGGTCGCTGTAGAGGATTTAGATATTAAAGATAGTCGGATCGGCTATGAGGTGAGCTTTACGCTGTATGATTATGGCAATTATGTGACGGATGCAGATATTGCGTTGATGCAGAAGGAGATGGAAACGGCCGTTGATGAACCTGTCACCATTTTTGCCCGCACGCTGCCTGCTGATTTGAATGTGGTTGGCGAAAATTATGTGTGGATACGGCCGACATTCACGCCCACGCCAACCATCACACCCACGCGCCAAATTGAACCTTTGGCGACGATTACGCTGCCCGCCGTGATTATACCGACAGATACCGCGACTATTATTGCTACGATTTTGCCAGTAACGGCCGTTCCGACCAGTACGCCAACAATTACCCCCACAAGGATAATCCCGCCGATTCTCACCATCATTCCCACAATCGCACCGTCAGCCACGCCGATCATCACCAACACCATCACCCCTACTTTTACACCCACGCCAACACTTACGGCGACAAGTACAATCACGCCAACGGTAACGATTACGCCCACCAGCACACCAATCCTCACCAGCACGGCAACCATCCCGCCCCCCACGGCAACGATAACAGCAACGGCCGTTTCCCCTTGATATTGCCCGCGTTTACAATTCCCCCTTTTTGGCACATATGTCTATAATAGCCACCTAAATTGTAGAGGCGGTTCGTGAACCGCTCCTACATCATATAAATTTCAACTAAACAGCAAGCAAAGGACTCAACCGTGATTGAAGATAAACAGATAATTCTAGAAGTCACCGACTTAAAAACGCAGTTTTTCACCGAAACAGGCGTTGTTCGCGCCGTAGACGGCGTTAATTTCCGCGTCCGACGCGGTGAAGTGCTGGGCATCGTGGGCGAATCAGGCTGTGGCAAAAGCGTCACTTCCCTCTCCGTCATGCGTCTCATCGGCGAACCCGGCCGTATTGTGCAAGGCTCCATCCTATTTGATGGTGAAGATTTGGTTAAGCTCTCCGAAAAAGAGATGCTCAACATTCGTGGAAATCGTATCTCCATGATTTTCCAACAGCCACAAAGCAGCCTCAACCCCGTCTTCCGCGTTGGCGATCAGTTAGCTGAATCGTTGCAAATTCATAAAAATATGAACAAAAAGGAAAGCCAAGCCCGCGCCGTTGAACTATTGCGGATGGTCGGCATTCCTGAGCCAGAATCACGCGCCAAATCGTACCCGCACGAAATGTCGGGCGGGATGGCGCAGCGGGTGATGATTGCGATGGCACTTTCCTGCGAACCCGAACTGCTCATCGCCGATGAGCCGACGACGGCGTTGGATGTGACCATTCAAGCCCAAATTCTGGATTTAATGCGGAATTTACGGACGAAAATGGACACCGCCATCATCCTCATCACCCATGATTTGGGTGTCGTGGCTGAAATATGTGATCGCGTAAACGTAATGTACGCGGGTCGTATCGTGGAAAAAGCGTCGGTGTATGATCTATTCGCCTCGCCGCAACATCCGTACACGGCCGCACTCATCGGTTCAACCCCAGTGCTGGGGCAGGCGGACAAGGAATTGACGACGATTCCCGGCTCGGTGCCGAATCTCATCACCTTGCCGCAGGGGTGCAAGTTTGCTCCCCGTTGCGAAGCACGGATAACCAACAACCTGACCCGCTGTACGGAAGAAGAGCCAGAGTTGGTGGAAATGGAAAACGGCCGTTTTGTCCGATGCTGGCTTCACGAAAAGAAATAAAAAAGGGCGAGATTTATCCGCAGATTACGCAGATCGTTTTCGCAGATTATTAAAAAATAATCTGCGAAAATCTGCGTAACCTGCGGATCGTTTTCGTGTAAAAGGAAATACGCATGACCGATCAACCAACAATAGAACCCAAAGAAAAACAACGAATCCTGCTTCAAGTAGATAATCTCGTCAAATACTTCCCCGTGCGCGGCGGACTGCTCAGGCGCGTACAAGCGCACGTCAAAGCTGTCGATGATGTCAGCTTCTTCATCTATGAAGGCGAATCCTTCGGCCTTGTAGGCGAATCAGGCTGCGGCAAAACGACGATTGGCCGCACCATTTTGCGCCTGTTACCCGCCACCTCTGGCGATGTCATCTTCAACGATGAACACATCTTTGATTACAACGCCAAGCAGCTCAAAGCATTGCGAAATGAGATGCAGATCATCTTCCAAGACCCGTACTCATCGCTTGACCCGCGTATGCCCGTTGGCGAAAGCATCGCCGAAGGGCTGCGCCTGCACACCGATAAAAACGGGCAGGAACGGTACGATGTTGTCGTGGAAATGTTGACCCGCGTCGGCATGAGAGCCGATCACGCCCGCCGTTATCCGCATGAATTCTCAGGCGGTCAACGGCAACGGATCGGCATTGCCCGTGCGTTGGCGTTGCGCCCCAAATTCATCGTTTGCGACGAACCCGTCTCCGCGTTGGATGTGTCCATTCAGGCGCAGGTGTTGAACATTTTGCGCGAACTGCAAGCAGATTTTGGGCTGACATACTTATTCATCGCCCATAATTTGAGCGTTGTTGAGCATTTCTGCGACCGCGTGGGTGTGATGTATCTGGGCAAGATGGTCGAGATGGCTTCCCGTGATGACTTGTTCAGCGACCCGCTGCACCCGTACACGCAAGCCCTCATGTCCGCCATTCCCGTCCCCGATCCAACCGTGAAGCGCGAGCGCGTCATTTTGGAAGGGGATGTGCCAAGCCCGCTCAATCCGCCGACTGGCTGCCGTTTCCACACCCGCTGCCCACTTGCGTATGATAAATGTTCGCAGGAAGACCCGCCGTTCAAAGATTACGGCAATGAGCATTTTGCGGCGTGCTGGCTGTTGGAAGATGGCGAAGAAGGGGCAAGTAAGTTGAAAATACAATAATCGTAGGTCAAGTTTGCAAACTTGACCTACAGTAAACAA
>CAYSDT010000060.1:5969-10644 GCA_964429835.1 uncultured Ardenticatenaceae bacterium
GTTGAAAATACAATAATCGTAGGTCAAGTTTGCAAACTTGACCTACAGTAAACAAGCTCATGGATTCTTTGTACAGCGACACACATCCCAAAATGGAAGCGTTGCAAATCCAGCTTTGGCGGCAAGCCAGCCCTACGCGCAAAATGAATATGCTGGCACAGCTAAATCGTTCAGCGCATACATTAGCTTTAACGGGATTACGCGATCAATTCCCCCATGCAAATGAAACAGAACTGCATTTCAGGTTAGCGATCCTGTTACTTGGTGAGAAGTTAGCACTCAAAGTTTATGAAGATACCCGCCATGCAGAATGAGCCAATAGAAGTTACGCTGAAAGTAACGGCCGTTTTTGAAAAACTTAACATCCCTTACCTCATTGGCGGTTCACTTGCCAGCACTTTGTACGGCATGGTACGCACTACCCAAGATTCCGACATCATCACTGAGATGCGGGCAAAACATATTCAACCTTTTGTTACCGCGCTACAAGACGAATTCTATGTTGATGAGGCGATGATCTCTTCCGCAATTCAGCATAACGGCAGTTTTAACATCATTCACCGCGAAACGATATTCAAAGTAGATGTTTTTACCCCGCGTCCACGCCCTTTTTTACAATCTCAATTTACCCGCGCCAAAATACAAACCTTCACTTTTGAGGCAGAGGCTCATGCCAAATTTGCCACTCCAGAAGATACCATCCTTGCAAAGCTAGAATGGTATCGATTGGGGGGTGAAGTATCGGATCGACAGTGGCGGGATATTCTCGGTGTCTTGAAAACCCGTGCGGATACACTTGATTTCGATTATTTACACAAGTGGGCAATTGAAATAGAAGTCGATGATTTATTAGAACGTGTGATTAAAAGTTCAACTTCTCCAAGAAGTTGAACTTTTTTGTAAAAGGAGAACAGTATGACAAAAACTAAAGAAAATCCCGCCAAAGAATCCTTTTTGAAGGAATGGGGTGTTTTATTGGTGATGGGGCTGGCCTCGTTCATTTTGGTGCTGGACACCTCGATGATGAATGTCGCCATTTCAGCCATCGTTGAAGATTTAGACACATCGGTTTCCGCTGTGCAGTCGGCCATCACGATTTACGCGCTGGTTATGGCTTCGTTCATGTTATTGGGCGGTAAATTGGGCGATATTTACGGGATGAAGAAAACCTTCATCATCGGCATGATTTTTTATGGGATTGGCACATTAACGGCCGCTTTAACCCCAAACATCGCCATCCTCATTCTCGGTTGGTCGATCATTGAAGGCATCGGCGCGGCATTTGTACTGCCGATGACGATCACGATGGTCGCACTCAAATACTCGGGCAAGCAGTTGGCGATGGGTTTTGGTGTAATTGGTGGTGTGCAGGCGGCGGGGGCGGCGGTCGGCCCCATCTTTGGCGGCTTTATGACCACCTATTTTAGCTGGAGATTGGCATTTGCCAGTGAAGCCGTCATCGTGGTTATCATCTTTGCACTACTATTTGTTTTACCTGAATCGGAGAAGCTGAAAGGTAAAGTGGATTGGCTGGGCGCGGCTGTTTCGGCATTAGGCTTAGGGACGATTGTGCTGGGGATTATTTTATCGAGTACATACGGATGGGTGTTGGCAAAACGGCCGTTTATGATCGGCGATACCACACTCGATTTCTTCGGCCTCTCCATCACCCCCGTGATGATTGTATTTGGGATGGGGCTGCTGTTACTCTTCATCCATTGGGAAAAGCGGGTCGAGAAAGCGGGCAAAATGCCGCTGATGCACGTCAAACTGTTAAAAAATGGCTTGCTGATTGCTGGCGTAGCTGTTGGCAGCGTTATGAACATCTTTTTGGGCGGCATGATGTTTGTAACTCCCGTCTTCTTGCAATCTGCATTGGGATACGACGCAATGTCGAGCGGCATGGCCTTGCTGCCCATGTCCATCGCCATTTTTATCTTCTCATTGTCAACATCCAGTTTGGGAGAAAAATTCAGCCCCAAATATATCATCATCGGTGGGCTGGGATTGGTTGTGCTGGGGCTTTTACTCTTGTACCCCACCATCAGCATGGAAATGAAATCATCGGACATGATGGTTGGTCTGGCGATTTTTGGTACTGGGATCGGGTTCATTTTGGCACAAATTACCAATGTCACGCTCAGGTCTGTGTCAAATGAAGAAAATAATGAAGCGTCAGGCTTTAATTTCACATTTCGGCAGATGGGTATTTCGATGGGAACGGCCGTTATTGGTGCAGTTCTCTTGTCAACCGTCTTGTTAGGCCAAGTCTCAGGCTTGCTGGATACGGCTGGCATTGAAGCCTCCGCTTCCGAAGTGCGCGACCTTTCAGTCATCATGGAAGACGCGATGCAATCCATGACGACAACGGAAAAGCAGGATACGTTGAACGCGCTCACGCCAGAAATGACGACGCAACTGGATCAAATCACAGATGATGCGTGGATTCACGGGATGAAAATTTCTTTGATAGCGATGTTGATTACGACATTGTTGACGATTGGCGCAGCTTCGTTCTTGTCGGATAAAAAATTGACGTAGAGAACCGTCGTTTTAGTAGTCAAGGTGACAGGCACTTGCCAAGCGTCTGTCACCCTGACTGTCCCCCAATCGCTTAACCCTCAGCAAGCTAACAATGCAAAATATGAAGCACATCATTGGTTGAAAACCAATACTTGATTTGTTGTACGCTTTCCAGTGTGGCGTATAATGGATTAGGAAATAACTCCTATATAGCACGAAGGGAATACATATGGCTCTCATACAAAAGAAAATGTGCCTTCTTGGTGGATTTGCAGTCGGCAAGACCAGCTTGGTTCGCCAATTTACAGAAGGCAATTTTGACGACAAATATCTTAGCACCATCGGCGTAAAAATATCCCGCAAGCCATTACAGCGGCCTGATCATACGCTCAATTTCATCATCTGGGATTTGGCTGGTGGCGATGATTTCTCGAAGAAATCGAGCAGTTACCTGCGTGGCGCAGTCGGCGCAATCATTGTGTGTGATTTAACCCGCCCTGATACATTGAGCTATTTACCTAAGTATATAGAGCAAATGCGGGGGATAAACCCCAATGCGGTCTTCGTTTTAGCGTGTAACAAGGCTGATTTAGTCACGGAACGGGCAATCAGCGATGATGAATTGAAAACGGCCGTTTCCCAAAGCAACACCCCCTATCTGCTGACCAGTGCCAAAACAGGTGAAAATGTAGACGCTGCATTTGAACTGCTGGCAACCCTTATTGAATCTGGATAACACTCATGGATGCCCTTAACCTCAACGTAGACCCAATCGTACTAGCCGCATACGCCATGAAAGCGTTTAACCAAACGCATGGATTAGCTTACGCGCACATCAGTGAAGATTGCACGATTCGACAAACATCAGCAAATTTTTCACAGTTTGTCAATTACAACAAACTCCCAACTGGTAATCTATTAGCAGACATTATGCCCACATTTGTGGGCATGGAAGATACGTTGCAAGACATTTTAGACGGCAACACCCCCTCTTACCTGCTAGAGTATGTCGCCCATGAACAATCAGATGGGACAACTGGCTACTTTAATTTTCAAATCACCCCTATTGACGAGCAAAATCCCAAGTATGGGCTGCTATTATTGATTGAAGATGCCAGTCGAACTGGACTATTGCAACAAGCCGTCGTGCAAGAACGAAATGAGTTGAGTTTGATGCAAGAGCATCTGACGAGCGCAAATAAAAAGCTCAAATATCTTAATCAACAAAAATCGCTGTTCATGTCCATTCTCGCCCATGATTTGCGCGGCCCGCTATCAGGCATTCAAGGATTCGCCGCGCTGATACAGAGCTATACTCAAAAATCATACACAGGCGACTTGCGTCTATCAAGATATACAAACAACATCATTTCACAAATCAGCCTCCTTAATGACATGATCAGCGATTTACACGCACTGGATCGGATTGAGGAAGGGACAGTAACCCTTGATATGGGGTCAGATACCATCAATATCATCATCGCAGAAGTAGAAAAGACGGTTGTGATAGATGTGGGAAAGAAAGAACAAACCTTGTCGATTGACATGCCAATCGAGCCACTGACCGTTCGGGCTGATATAGCGAAATTATGGCGAATCATTTACAACTTGCTAAATAATGCCATTAAATACACCCCCGCAGGTGGTGAGATCAGCCTTACCGTTCATCAAGAACCCGACAATTGCATTGTTCTAAAAATTAGTGACAACGGAACAGGAATGACGGCCGATGAGGTAACGCATCTGTTTGATCCTTATTATCGTGCTGGCAATGCCAAGCAGAGCGGCGCATCTGGTTCTGGATTAGGGTTGTATATCGTCAAGGGATTGGTTGAAGCGCATAACGGCCGTATTGAAGTCGTCAGTCAGCCCGAAGAAGGGTCAACTTTCACCGTTTACCTGCCCATTCTCGAATAAATTCGACATCCAGCTACAGATTGGCCTAAGCTCTTTGGCACTTTAAGCACAGGGCATGGCAACGCCATGCCCCTACTGTACGGGTTTGGTGTTGCCAAACCCAACCTCCAAGAACTTTCGCCAACGTGTACTAACACCATTCACCCGACAATGTTAAACGACACCATTCCCGTCCGTCCTGACGAACAATTTAATGAAACGGCCGTTTACAACCATCTACTCGGCAAAATTCCCC
>CAYSDT010000061.1:0-10622 GCA_964429835.1 uncultured Ardenticatenaceae bacterium
CATGCTCGACGGCATAATGTTGTTTGCAATTTGGCGCGTCTCATCCATTGTTGATTTCATCTCGTTCATGGGCGACATTGCCACAGAGGTGATTTCCTTTTTCAGATCATTCAACTGGCGGCGCAACTCTTGAATTTCATCAAAAGAGCCTTGCAGTTCGCCGCCTTCATCAACGGCCGCTAATTCGGCGTTCAATTGGCGTGCAAAACCACGCGAAATTGCTTGCAATTGCACGGTCATACGTCCCAGCCAGTGGGCGACTGATTGAATCCGCTTTGGCCCCATGACGATACCCGCCAAGAGCATAATGAGCAGCAGTTCTGGACCGCCGATGTTGAAAATACTATCCATTGAATGTGTTTATGTGATGGGGGTGTCTCATTTACTGTAGCCAGCGAATAAATTCACGCCTACGGTTGCAAAGTCGGCCTTCGCCGACTAAGCTTTCAGTCGGCGAAGGCCGACTTTGTAAATGTAGCAGCAGATTTATCTGCCGTGTTTCTATGCTTCGCTTTTCTCGGTTGTTTCGGTCTCATCAACAACGGCATCGCCGACTTTACCTTCTTTGACCCCTTCGCGGAACGAACTGATGCCTTTGCCCAGTTCACTGCCTAATTTGCCAATGCGGCCTACGCCAAACACTAACAAAACGACAACCAGAATAATAACTAATTCTAAAGTGCCTAAACTTCCCATGATATTTACCTCTTAACTTTAACTTAATAAAACCCTAAAGTTGTCATACCCGCGAAGGCGGGTATCCATATTTCCCAGAGAGGTGGATACCCGCCTACGCGGGAATGACAATCCAAAGTTTGGGGATTAAATAAAGAGTCCACTGAAAAAAGTTCAACTTTTACCCAATAAGGCATAAATCCTGTCGAGACAAAAAGTTGAACTTTTGGGTTTCAACACCTTTTTTCAGTAGAGTCAAATAAATCCTCATTCCTTATCTATTGAATGGATTGCCATCTATTGCCGACAGCAATCCCAAAACCATACGAAATTATAGCACGATGGTTGTTTCGTAACATCTCAATAACTTGGGGTAAAGACCTGACAGGTTTCATCAAAACCTCTTGTTTTACACGAGTATCTTTGAAAAACCTGTCAGGTCTCCCCGAAATATTGAGATGATACGTTGTTTCTATCATCTCTAATTTTTGGGGTTCATTTCATTTGCTTAAAAACTAGCCGCCGCCTGAGCCTGTCGAAGGCAGAGGCGGTCGAGAGCAAAGACCGCTGCGACTTCGACAGGCTCAGTCTCCGCTAGTCGGGCTAAAGTAAATGAAACACACCCTAATTTTTGTGGGGGTGATGGGTGCGTTGGGCTTGGCAATGCCAAGTCCCATACTGTAGGGGTCTGGTGTCGCAAAACCCACAATGTCCCATTATTCAGTTGGGCAGCTAACGGCCACGTCGCGGTAAAGCAAAAACCAGTCGGCCATTGTTTTGTAACGGTCGCGGGCGTGGGTGATGAGGCCGATGTCGGCGTTTTGCACGTCGCTGCTGAGGGCGTAGCTGTTGGTGTGCTGATAGAGCGTCAGGGCGGGCAATTCTTGCTCAAACAGGCGGGTAAAGGTGTCATATTGGGCAATGCGTTCATCGAGCGGCCATAGTTTACGGCCGTTTTCCAATGCTTCACTCGCCCGCCGATTATTCCAGCCCGCATAATTACTGCCACGAATGATCGCCTCTTGACTCCAAAAATCGTACAGGTCGGGGTCGGCTGGGGGGGAAATGTCCAGCAGCGCGATGTCGAATTGCCCTTCATCTAATTGCTGGCGTAAGGCGGCGAGATTGTCGGCGGTTGTTAGCTCGGCAACGATGCCGACGGCCGCCCATTGGGTGATTAACTCGCTGGCCGTCGCTTGGGCGGTGGGGTCGTTTAGGGCTAATAGGCGGATTGGGGTGCTGTCTTGTCCGCCAGCGGTGTTTAGGAGAGAAACGGCCGTTTCCACATCAAACCCATATGCCGTCAGCAACGCCTCATTGTACGCCCACGACGACGGCAGATATTGGCCGTCCAGCAGTACGCCCTGCCCATTCCGCACCACATCAACCAAACGATCACGGTCTAACGCCATCGCCAATGCTTGCCGCCCTTCGAGCGATCCCACTAATGGGTGCGCCGTCTCTGTCAAATTAAAAAGCAGTTCGGTGTAGCGGGGCGACATTGCGGTGAACAGTCGTGCGCCATCCGCTTCGCTTAACGCAGGCAACATCGCGGGAGAAACGGCGTTCATAGCGTGAATTTCGTCCGCGAGGAAAGCGTCCAACAATGTCTCTTCATCGGCAAAAAAGCGATATTCCAACGCCGCAATTTGTGTTCCCTGATGCCACGCGGTCGGGTTGGGCAACAGGCGCAGGCGATGGGTACGGTTCCAATCTTGGTCAGGCGCGACCATAAATGGCCCTGTGCCGACGGGTGATTGATTAAACGGATGGGTGGCGAGTTGCGCCGCCGTTGTGCCTTGCAGCAGATGGGCGGGCAAAATGCCGCGTGTTGTCTCTTCTAAAAAGGGGCTGTATGGCTCTTCGAGCAGGAATTCGACAGTTTTATCGCCGAGTTGGTTGATGGTGACGGATTGCCACAAATTTTGCAGACTTTGGCTGCCCGTGAACGCATCATCCTGCATCAATTTGTAGGTGAAAACAACATCGGCGGCGGTGACGGGTTCGCCATCGTGCCAGTACACATCATCACGCATGATGAATTGGAGGGATTTCCCATCTTCACCAACTGTCCAACTTTCAGCTAAAGCGGGAATTAAACGGCCGTTTTCATCATGTGTCGTCAACCCATCAAACAGCAAGCTGTCGATTTCCCGATCCACTGGATACGCATCGTCAAGCAGCGGGTTCAGGTATTGGGGTGCGCCGACAATGCCTTCGACAAATATGCCGCCAGCCGATGGCACAGTCACCGTGCAAAGCGAAGCCGTCAACGCCTGAAACGACAAAAGGGCTAAAATTAGCCCCATGCCGACGACTGCTAACAATAATTGCCAGCGGATATTTGGTTTCATTTTCGGGGGAGGATGATTATGCAGTTTGTCCCAAAGCGATGAAGGTAAGCAACGTGTTCACGAAGAAAAGAACCGAGACCAAGATGGTCACGCTGTGCATAGTCGCTTCCATGCCGCGACGGGTGCGGAAACTGCCGCCACTATCGCCACCGCCGCCCATAAAGCCACCCAAATCGGAGCCTTTTGTTTGTAACAGTACCAAAATCGTCATGGAAATGGCTAAAATAATCTCAATAATCCCTAAATAGGGGCCCATCGCTGATAAATCCATCTATTACCTCTTCAGTTTCTCTTTCTTTTCGTTTATATGTGTCATTTTTGTGTGGAATTTCCCCAGCACAAAAAATACAGTCGAAGATTATAGCAAGGGTAGAAACGGCCGTCGAATTTGAATCATTTTTGGGTGCATTTCAGTTGGGTGTGTTTCATTTACTTAAAAACACGGCAGATGAATCTGCTGCTACATCTGCAAAGACCGCCTACGCGGTCTGGGTTTCAGTCGGCGAAGGCCGACTTTGCAGCCGTAGGCGCGAATTTATTCGCTAAAGTAGTATCTTTACATAAGAACACGAACAGTGGTAAAAATAGGGGGTATCAGCGTTCGCCCTTATTTGCGTTAAAACAACCACATTAACACAACCATCTAACCATAAATAAGCTATACTTGGGCATCAACAAGTAAACGATCACTCAAAAATAAGAACATGGTTCAAAATGTAGAAAATCATCTTTACAATTATTGTGCGATTGGGCGACCATAACGGTCGCCCCTACGAAAGTGAAGTGTAAAGATCATTTTGCGTAAAATGAACCATGTCAAAATAAGGATTTATATGAACTTTTTTACACCACAGCGACACGCATTCCTCAGAAGCGGATTAGGCTACGGCGGCGGGCTGCTAATCGGACACGGCATCAGTTTTCTACTATTCAAAGTCGCCTCCCCTGACATATTCACCCCTAACAACGCCGCGATGGCAATCGTCGTCGGCTTGCTTCTCGCCTTCACCATTGCCGGAATTGGCGGCTTCATTGGCCGCTTCATCGGCGGCAACACCCTCTCCCCCGTTGGTGTAGAAAAAGGGCGATGGGGGTACGCATGGCGCAGTGGTGTCACCTTCGGCGTGGGCTATGGGCTGCTGTTATTCCCCGTCGGCCTCATCATTTCGCTGCTCTCTTTTGCGAATATAGAAGATGTGCCAGCTTATGTTTTCAGCATCATTTTTGGACTGGTAGGCGCACTGTTTGGCCTCATCATGGGCGGCTCATTAGGCATCTGGACGGTTGGACGACGATTTGTCCCCATCACCCGTTGGGCAGCACTTGGCTTTGGTATCGGCGGCATGTTCTTGGGATATGCGATGCGGGTATATATTTTATCGCTCACCATTGGCATAGAGGACGGCAATCCATTCTGGAACTGGTTTGGCTTATTTATGTTTGGACTTTCTGGCGGTATTGGCTTAGGTTATGCGTACCACCGCGAAAATAAGCGCATAAAAGAGGAGATGGATAAGTCAAAAGAGCCGCGTGTTTCCCATCGCCTGCGCCGTTGGCTGATTGTGGGTGGTGTATTTTTGGTTTTCCTTGCCGTGTTACGCCCCACCATCACCGAAATTGGCGACTTGATGACCCCGATTGATGCTGAATTATCGCCCGTTCTTGATTTACCGACGGATGAAACACATTGGCTGGACACGGTGGCGTTGGCGGACACAACTTCGTCGCCAGCGATTGCTTCTGGGGCAAACGGCCGTTTAGCTCTCACATGGATCAATAATAATCAACTCCTGATCCAACAAGGGGAATGGGATGGGGACAGCCAGCACACCACATGGGACGATCCCATCACCGTTGCCGACGGGCAGCCGTCTGAACCGCAGATTGCTATTGATGAAAACGGCCGTTTACACCTCATTTGGATCGATGGCGGCATGCTTCAATACAGTCAATGTGATGGCAACAGTTGCACCGATGGACAACCCATGCCCGCCGTCACCATTGACCAATGTGCCACCCTACCCGCACAACACCCCACACTCTCCCACAGCGATGGCTACATGGTACTTGTTTGGGAAAATGAAACAGATCAACTTGCCTTTGCCAACTGGTCGTCAGACAGTATTCCAGCATCCATTGATGCCGTATGTGTCCCTAACAGCGACGGCGGCACGGAGCCGTATTTGGCAGATGACACGCTTGTTTTTGTTACCACAGAAGGCAATATCCACTCTATCGTTTTTGATGCGAACAAAGTTTTTAATTCCCTAAACGCTGATGATGTATGGGGCGACTTGTCCCCCGTCATCGGGCATGATGCGTATGCGCCAACGGCCGTTTTTGACCAAAATAACGCCCTGCAAGTCGCATGGTGCAGTCGCAACGCGCTCATTTTGGATGGGGAATTGGTTGATGAGAATGGATGTATAAACGGCCGTTTTACCCTCGCCTACGACGAAACCAACGCTCCGCACATCGTCTGGTACGGCGATACAGTCGAGAACGTCAACAACATCATCCAGCCCGCTTCACTTCTATACGAAATCAGCAAAGTTGACGGCGCGTGGACACGTCCCGCCATCGTCAGCAACGCAAAAGAAGCGGGGGCGATGGTTTCCGCCGCTGACGGCACGCTCCATCTTGCATGGGCAGACGGCGGGCAAGCACAATACGCCGCCCAACAACAATACACCTGCGACACCGACGATCTCAGCTACTACGGCCAAATCCTGTACGATATTGCTCGCAAAGATAAATACACCCCCGCCGACGACATCATCCCCTACTGCCAAAACCGGTACGACCAGCTGCTCATCACCCCCAATCCCAACACGGCGTACAGCGACGCGCCCGCGCCTGTAAACGGCGTGTTCGACCTCATGGCCGATGATATTCGCACGGCACAATACGAGGTGCTGTTTTCGACGATGTGGTACGACACAGCCACCGATAATGACAGTCCGGGCAGTGTCATCGCCGCCGCTGTCGCCGATTTATACGACAATGTGAAAGCGCATCCAGAAGATTACCCACGCGGCATGACGGTTCGCATCATGCTTGGCAATCCGCCGCAATTGGTGCGCGGTCAACCGACGGGGCAGCTATGGGTTCTCATCGAAGATTTGCGTTACGCAGGCGTGGACGAGATGGTAAATGACGAAATCGGCTGGCGGGTTGAGGTGGCTGATTATGAGGGGCAAATGCCACACGCGCATGTCAAAACATTGGTCATCGACGGCCGTACAGGGCTGGCGAATGGGTTCAACATGAGCTACGGTCACTTTGATATTGACCATCCATCTGGCAAGGGAAACGGCCGTTTTGATTTAGGTGTACAGATGACTGGCCCCGTCGCCCAAGCAACCCAGCGCATGTTTGACGATATGTGGGCGGGCGCGGACGAGCGGACGTGCCTCAACCTGAACCCCCCGTTTGGGATTCCGTGGCAAGTGACCTGTTATGATAAAACGGCCGTTGTTTCCCACATCCCCGAAGTGCAGAAATTCTACATTCCCCCCAACGCCGACAGCACCGCCTTCTCCATGTACCGCTCAAAAGTATACGGACAAGCAGATGAGCAAGCTCCCGCGCTGCTCGCCGCCGCCACCGAAACGATTGATGCCATCCATGTCCAATTCTCGTTGGACATGATTTGCAATTTGAACCTTTTATTTGATGTTTGTTCCGTTTACGAAGGGCCAGATTACATCCCCGCGCTCATCGAAGCGGCACAAAACGGGGTGTATGTGCGTCTCATCGTCAAGCCCGGCCCCTTTGAAGGCATCGAAAATGCCGTCGCCTTGAATGCGTTATTTCAGGAAATAGAGGAGTTGGGCATAAGTGACAATTTCGACATTCGTTACTTTGATGGTGATATTCACCCCAAAGCCGCTTTGATTGATAGCGAGATATTGATTATTGGCAGTCAAAACTTCCATTACAGCGCCTACGGCGACGATGCCGGGTTGAATGAGTACAGCATGGCGGTCGAAAATGAGAAGCTGATTGAAGAATATCAATCGGCTTTCGATTATCAATGGGAACGCGCCACTCCCGCACAATAAATGGTAACATCGTAGGGGCGACCCGCTGGGTCGCCCTATTTTTGCAACATCGGTTAAAAACCGATGTCTGACACAAGAAACGCGCTAAAAGCGCGTTAAGGCAGTCATAAACTGACCAACCAGCCCGCTTTCGGCGGGCTTTTGCGTATCAGACACCGATTTCAATCGGTGTCGTTGCCCATCCCATATCTGAAATGCCTCCCTTGGTTCATGCTTTCTTAGAATTGGGCGACCCAGCGGGCCGCCCCTACAAACAAAAAACGGCGTACTTGAGTAATCAAGTACGCCGTTTTGTATTCATCTCGTTCCACGCTCAGCGTGGAATGTCATCTTTCGACGCTCTGCGTCGAGTAAACGCAAAAGTTAAGCCACTTCACCTTCATACGGTTCAATTTCAGTGCCTTCTATCCCTTTATGCGTCTCTTCAACATCATAAAGAATCCATTGCCCTTCCTTATAATCTAACGGATTGCCAATGACGTTGCTTTTATGGAAGAAAAGCTCTTCGCTGCCGCCGCGCATAAGGAAACCGTACCCTTTTTTGACGTTGTACCATTTCATACGGCCGATAAATTTCCCCGTCTGCGGATCAATCTGTACCGATTCTGGTGGCTCAACTTCGTCACGTTTGGGACGTGGTGTGCGGGCGGGCGCGGGGTCGCGCCGTTCTGATTGGTAGCTTGGTGTACTGGCTGAGGGTGGTGAGGAAACGGCCGTTTCCAATTCTTTAACCGACGCTGCCTCAACAGGCAAGCCTGCCTGCTCCAGCTTTCGTTGCATCCCCACCGTGAATAAAAAGCGTTTACCATTCTCGTCTTCTGCCCATTGATCCTTGTAGTTCATCTATTTCTCCCTGATTACATCATTGTCTATCGTAGTCTTTTATCTAATCACCCTATTTTACCTGCTAAGTATAAAGATGTGCAACGCACTTAAAAAATCCAATTACACTGTAGATTCTTTTAATTTTTGGACATGGTTCAAAATAGGAAAAAGTATCTTTACAATTCAGTAAAATAATAGAACGCGGATGAGGGCGGATTTAACGGATAAACGCGGATTCTCTTTGTTTTATCTGCGTTTATCCGCCAAATCCGTGTGCGAAGCATCCGCGTTCTATTTTTCCATTAAGTTGCACAATAACACACTGTAACGCAAAAAATTGGTTTTTTGAACCATGTCAATTTTTGCAAAAGCGTTGACACCGAACACTTGTTCGTGTAAAATGCAGAACAAATGAGCGATTATGGACGTGTTGTATCTATTATAGAAACGGCAGTCACAGGAGTTAAACGATGAGCAAAGAAAAACCATTATCCACCAGACAGCAAAACATCTTGCAATTTATCTGGGATTATAACGGCGAAAATGGCAGCGCACCGAGCATTCGTGAAATCGGCGAAGCGACCAACATCAGTTCCACATCCGTAGTCAACTATAATCTTAAACGGTTGACTGAACTTGGCTATCTTCTTCGCAAACAGATGGTGGCTCGCGGCTTACAGCTTACCGATATGGCACGGGCGATGTTTGAACCTAAGCCCATCGTCGAAAAAATTGATGAATTGGTCTCTAGCTTGTTCCGCGTACCATTACTTGGTCGCATTACGGCTGGTGAACCTATTGAAGTCAACGACAACGCCTTTCAAACATATGACGATGACGACAGCATCAGCATTGCTGCTGACATGCTGCCCAGTCGCACCGACGACATTTTCGCTTTGCGCGTTGATGGGTATTCGATGATTGGCGACATGATCAACGATGGTGACATCGTTATTATGGAAAAAGCAGAACGCGCTGATGATGGCACGATGGTTGCCGCATGGGTTGAAGGTGAAGGTACAACCTTAAAGCGTATTTTCAGTGAACCAAAAACAAATGAGATTCGTCTGCAACCCTCTAATCCAACAATGAAGCCAATTTTTGCCGATGTGGAAGATGTGCGGGTGCAAGGGCGCGTGTTGATGGTTTTGCGCGAAACGACTTGAAATTAAAATTAGACGAAGGAAAGACGGCCGAAAACGGCCGTCTTTTTTTGTTTCCCAACAAAGAACATACGTTCTTGTTCTTCTGTAAATAATAGACACGGTTCAAAAACAAGCATTTCACATCTTTACACTTTTCGCGGCATGGGGCATGGCAACACCATGCCCGTACACGGGTAGAATTGTAGGGGCTTGGCGTTGCCAAGCCCAAGAGTGTAAAGATCATTTTACTGAAAATGAACCATGTCAAATAACACAATGCACGAAAAAGAAACACAACAGCAGCGTCGTCTGCAACACCAATTAGAAATTCAATCGCATCAAATTGAGCGCGTATTTTCGCGCCATGATTTGGATGCCCACGTTATTGGCGGTGAAGTGCAGCCGCGCAGCATCAGTTTTGATCTACAGGGGCAGTTAGCGGTGGGAATTGAAAAAGTGCGCCTGCTGAAAGATGATTTGATGCGTTCGTTGGGAACAACGGCCGTTAATGTCAAAGAAAAAGGTGATCATGTCCATGTAAAGATGGACAAACCAGCGACCATCCCCGTCCCCTTATTGGATTTAATGCCGATTGCCCTGCCCATGCCGCCACTTGCGGGGGCGATTGGGATGAGTGAAAACGGCCGTTCTATCATCCTTGACTTTTCCGCCCCCAGAACCAGTCATGTGCTAGTGACGGGCGAAAAAGAGGCGGGCAAAACAACCGTCCTACGCACCCTTGCCGTCTCATTGGCGATGAACAACCGCCAATCTCAATTGCAACTTATCGTCATCGCCCCACAAACGAATATCGCTGACATTCCGTACACGATGTTTGAGCCGCTGCAACATTTGCCGCACATGCTGACCCGCCCCTACTATGGCATTGACGAAGCGCGTGAAGCTCTTGATTTTCTTGAAGGCGAAATGGCGTATCGGCGTGAACAGCAGATGAACACGCCCGCGCTCATCGTTCTCATCGACGATCTTATGCCGCTGCTGGATAAGCGCACGGCGTTACGCAAACAGTTGGTTGCCGTCATGCAAAATGGAAGCCGTGTGGGGATTCATTTGGTGATGGGGACGAGGGATGTGAAAACGGCCGTTAATGACAGTCCGATCCGCGCCAATCTCAGCCATCGGATTATTGGGCGTTGCGCCGACAGCCATCAATCACAAATTGCAACGGGGATTCATAACGCGCAAGCGGAGTATCTGCTCGGTCGAGGGGATTTTCTGGCCGTTCGTAATGAAGAGACGACCTATTTTCAAGCGGCCAGCATCAACGATTATGATTTACACATGACGCTGCAAGAGTTACACCGCAATCGCCCACGGTCGTTGTTGGCACAATCCTTTTCGCCGCGCACCGCTTTGGATGTAGAAGACCCAGCGGAAACAACCCCGCAGCAGTTCATTTTTGACGGCCATTCCGTCAGCCATCGGCATGACACACCGCCAACGTGGCAAAAAGAAGGGGAAGAGATTCTCGATCCCTTCCCCTTTGATATTTCTTTCGACGATATGCCGCCACCGCCAGATGAGTTTGTCTACCATTA
>CAYSDT010000062.1:0-10596 GCA_964429835.1 uncultured Ardenticatenaceae bacterium
CCGCACACTAATCCGCGTCGCGTTTAACGCGGGGATGATGGATGACAGGACGGAGATCATCAAAATGATGAACAGCCAACCAAAAACGGCCGTGTAATCAAACGCAAAATCCAACTCCGATTTCATCAAAATCTGCCCCATCTCATCCGCCATCGGATGCGCGAGCAAGAACGCCAGCGGCACAGCGACAATCCAGCTTGCCACGCCCTGCAACGCCCCTTCCATAATAAACATCCCCACAATCACGCCCGATTCGGCGCCAATCGCCCGCAAAACGCCGATTTCCTTCGTGCGTTCGACGACGCTGATGGACAGCGACCCCATCAACCCAATGCCGCCGACCAACCCCATCACCATTGCCAGCCCCAACATCATATTGATGATGATGCCGTATTGATTGAAGGCGAAGGCGCGATCTTGCGCTTTGGTGCGTGAGAAAAAGGCGTTGGTATTCATCTGCCGCGCTTCGTATTCGTCGCCTAATTCCCGCATGACGGCGGCGGTGAAATCACCGTCGGGATTGGTGGTTTGCACCAAAATCTGGTTGGTGCGATTGGCTTGTTTGGTGGCGTTAAAAACGGCCGTTTCTGGTGCATAAATCGGGTCAGTCGTGAACGGATCAGCGGCAACAGCGGTATATGTGCCGATAATCTCCCAATCGGCATCGCCACGCTCGCCCAAATCAATCGTCACCATATCGCCCACATGCAAATCGTTGAATTCGGCCGTATCCTGACTGATAACAACCAGTCGCCCCCTATCTTCAGGCGCAAGCCATCGCCCATCGGCAATGCGCGGCTCATACATCGTGCTGCCGATTGGCACGCCAAACAGTTCCGCCCCCAACCCGCCCGTATCGTTGACCCGCTCGCCCTCTTTCAACACCGTTCCCGTCATGCTATACCACGCTTCGGCATTTTCCACACCTGGCACCGCACGGGCGATGGCTGTTGCTTGCTCGGCACGCTGTCCGCTCAAAAAGTAAAGCCGCATATCATAATTCCGTCGTGCTAACTCATTATTCAGCGTTGCCACCATCGAATTATTGAGCGTCATCACCATCAAAAACATCGCCCCCGCGCTGATTAACACCAGTTGCGTCAACATCAACCGCCCTTTGCGACGGAACATATTGCCCAGCGCATTGGCGTACAACGATGGCAAAAAGCGGTCGCCAATCCGTTCAATCGCCCGATCCATCCGACTGGAGCCAAAATCACCGCCCAGCCCGTAAGAAGCGAACGCTTCGCGCACAGAAATCGACGCGCCTTTCATAATCGGCCACAGCGCGGCCAAAAGGGGGACTAAAATCGCGGCCAGCACCTGCAAAATGACGGCGCGTTGGGAATGTTGAAAACTGTTGTAATCTATATTGAAGATGTTGAGCATCCATTTGCTGGCCTGATACGCGGCAATCAACGACAGCGGCAGCGAGACGGCTAACGCGGCCACGCCGTAAAACAGCACCTCCGCCAAATAAATGCGGGTGATGATGCGAGACGAGCCGCCAATCGCTTTGATCACACCGATTTGGTCGGTTTGCTGGGTGATCAACGCGGTCATGGTGTTGGTCACAAGCACGATGCTGGCGAACAGCGAGCCGACGGCCAGCACTTGCAAAACCATCATAATACCGAGAATAAACGGCCGTCCCCAATGTTCGTTCGGGTCTTGATAGATGACAATCGACACGCCAATATCCTGCTTTGCCAACTGCTCCTTAATTGCCGCCGCACGGTCACGGGCGTACTCCTCGCTGTACGGCTCTACCAGCACATGCAGTTGGTAAAAACTGCCTTCAGGAATACCAAAACGGCTCAATCCGTCCGCGTCGGTGAAGAAATACGCTTGCCCGCCAAAATCAGGCGGGGCAACAAACGGGTGACGGATTTTGCCTGTGATGGGGAAACTGCGATCCGTGCCGTTCATCTCCAAAATAATCTCATCCCCCATTTTTACGTCATACGCCGCGCTGGTTTGCCGTTCAACCGCCAACGTATCTTTTGTCGGCCACACCCCCTCGCGCAAATCGAGCCAATCGTACCGCTGGTCTTCATAATCATCGCGCATCACCAACGATGCCGATTCCCAATCCGCATCTGATGCTGTTTTATAGCGCACCAAAATCATGTTGAGTGCTTCAACATCTTTCACGCCTTCAATTTTGATCAAACTATGGGCGGTGTCAAGGTCTACTGGCGCACGC
Organism: uncultured Ardenticatenaceae bacterium; assembly: GCA_964429835.1. Classification (GTDB taxonomy): domain Bacteria; phylum Chloroflexota; class Anaerolineae; order Promineifilales; family Promineifilaceae; genus S016-13. The sequence continues at coordinate 2,207 of CAYSDT010000062.1, forward strand.
AAAATCATGTTCAGGTGGGATGGGGCGATGGCTTGATGGGCGTTATCCATGCCCACGAGCATCTGGTCAACCATGCCAAATATCACCCCAACCGCAAACACGCCAACGGCAATGCTTAACACCGTCAACACCGTGCGGGCGCGATGATGCCATAAATCAAACCAAACTTTGTCCCAAATTACGCTCATTTTATGAGTAACAAGTAACAAGTAACAAGTTGCAAGTGTGCTACTTGCAACTTGTTACTTGCTACTCATCACGGTAAATTAGTCCGTCACGAATTTCAATGGTACGCGGGGCGCGGGCGGCGAGGGAACGGCTGTGCGTCACCATTAGCAGCGTTTTGCCATCGGCGACGAGGCGGCTGAAAATTTGATACACATCTTCCGATGTTTTGCTGTCCAGATTACCCGTCGGTTCGTCGGCGACAAGCAGTGGCGGGTCGTTTGCCATTGCGCGGGCGATGGCGGCGCGTTGCTGCTGCCCGCCTGAAACGGTGCTGGGCAACTTGTACGCTTGATCGGCTAAATCGACCATTTCCAGCAGGTGCATGGCACGTTCGGCGCGTTCCTTGCGCGGCAATTTGTTGACAAAATCCATCGGCAAAATGACATTTTTGAGCAGGCTGAGGGCGGGCAGCATTTGGAAGAACTGGAAGATAATGCCGACATACTCCCCTCGCCACGCAGCCAACTGATTTTCGCTCATCGTGTGGACGGTTTTACCCGTCACAATCACATCCCCTTCGCTGGGATGGTCAATGCCGGTGACCATGTTCAACAACGTCGATTTGCCGTTGCCCGATGGGCCGACGATGGAGACAAATTCGCCACGATTGATGTCGAAGTCGATCCCTTTGAGGACGGTTATTTCGTCGTCGCCAACGGGGAAGCGTTTGATGACGTTTTTAACTTGGATGATGGGTTTTGTCATAGGTCTAAAAATTGTCAATTGTTAATTGGCAATGGTCAATTGTCAACGGCGGGTCAATATCACACACAATCTTCATTGATAATTGCCATTTATCTACGTTGGGGTATTAAGCCATAAACGGCCGTTTTTTACAACTAATAACGCGGTCACTCACAAGCAAAACAAACTTGCATTTATATAACATATGTCACAATATCCTATGACATATTGCACGCGCAAAAGAAAAAAACCGGTGTATTCTATTGCAAACTATTGTAAACTATTGCAACATGGTGTGGCATGAATGAATTATTGACGACAAAACAGGTGCAGGAGATGCTGAGAGTAGATCGAACGACGATCTATCGAATGCTGAAAGACGGCCGTTTACAAGGTGTAAAAGTAGGCAGTCAATGGCGATTCCGCACCGCAGAAATCAACGCCATCCTGCACGCCCCATCACCCATCCCCCAAGAAACAGCCGCCGCCGAGCCACCACCGCCAAAGTCGGAACCATCGCCCGTGGCTTGCTTGCAAGCGGTGCAAGATGTGAGCGCGGAAACGGTCGGCGTGGGCGCAATCATCACTGACAATGACGGGCTGCCGATCAGCCGTCTCAGCAACTCGTACCATTTTTGCGATCTCATTCGCAATACAGAATCGGGGCAGCAAGCGTGTGTGGATTCGTGGAATGGGTTGTCACACCAAACGGCCGTTAATCCCAAATTTACAACGTGCCACGCAGGTCTACAAACTGCGCGGGCGCGTATTGAGGTGAACAGTGTCACCACGTCCATCTTTGTGGCTGGACAATTTTATACAGATATGCCAAAAACGGCCGTTCAACAACAATACATCAAACAGTTAGCCAGCACGCACGGGCTAAACGCCGCCGCGCTGGACGAAGCCATTAACGACATCCCCATCCTTTCCCTCGCAAAACAGGAGAAACTTGTGGAATGGCTGAAAAAATTGGCAGCCACCTTTTCCGTAATCGGACAGGAACGATCTGAAATGATCGAACGCTTCCATCGCATTATCAGCATCAGCGACCTTGAAAATAGTCCAATAGCAAGCTAAACATAATTTAACAAAAATCGGGCGACCCAGCAGGTCGCCCCTACAATTTTGCCCCCGTAGGGGCGACCCGCTGGGTCGCCCACGACAGGCCAAAACAAAACGATTGATTCAGATTTAGGAGAGCTTTATGCACACACGAAAATTTTATCTTTACCTTCCTATGAGCATCTTAATGCTGTTAGGTATCACCTTATTGTGGCCGACCGCACCAGCCGAAGCGCAATGCGGTTCTCAGGCATCTTCCTGTAAAAATTGCCATGAAGTGCAGGGCGAAGACCCTGTAAATAATGATGGCACTGATTGGCACGAATCCCACGCCTTTGGCGACTTCTGCGAATTTTGTCATGCAGGTAATGTGCAAGCGACTGATATAGATGGCGCACACACGGGCATGGTTCCGCCCCTCAGCGATGTGGATGCAGGATGCGCCTCTTGTCATCCTGACGATCTGGCAGAAGTAGCCGAAGTCTACGCGGTCACGCTCGGCGTTACCGTCGGCGATGGTGGCGATGCCCCCACCGCACCAGCAGCGGATGACGCATCAGCAGTAGAAAGTGATGCTCCCGCAGCAAGCAATGACGCAGTTGTAGAAAGCAGCGAATCAACAGGGTTGGCTCCCACCGATCTTGTGGTCAATGATCCCAATACGACTGATTACGTTGCCCGATACGACGAACTTGTGTTAGGCATTACTCCCAAGAATTGGGGCAATATCGCTATTGTTATCTTAATTGCTATTGTCATTGTGGCTGGTGGTGTATTTATCATTAAAAATGAGAATTTGTTTGGAAGTGGGGAAGAAACGGCCGTTTCCAACACATACCCCGCCGATGCCGTCGCCATGCTCCCTAACATTTCCGAAATGAACGGCGGCGGACGCAAAGCACTGGACGACATCCTGCAAAAACCAAAAGAAGCGTCCAAGCTCTTCCAAAGCGTCTCAAACTTAAACGAGTAAAGAGGAAATCATGAAAATCATAAGCTATTTCAAAAAAGAGCAATGGTCACCCTACGTTGCAGGCGCGGGATTAGGGTTAGTCGGCATATTAGGTGTCTTTCTAGCCGACACCCTGCTCGGCGCATCAGGCGCATTCGAGAACATCGCGGGTTCAATCGGGCAAGCCATCGCCCCCGCCGCCTTCGACAATATGTACTTTAACTTCGTCATGCCGCCTGGCCTCTCCAACGGCGTTGTCCTGCTCATCGGCACCTTCTTCGGTGGTACGTTGGGCGCATTATCGGCTGGAACTTTCAAGTTCCGCACCAATGATAATGAACAATGGAACAAAGTTATGGGTAAAAAAACATGGAAACGATGGTTGTTGCTGTTCATCGGTGCTGTCATCGTTGAATATGGCGCAGGCATTGCTGGTGGTTGCACCAGCGGCCTAGCCATCTCAGGCGGCATGTTGCTTGCCCCCGCCGCCTTCGTCTTCATCGCTGGCATGTTTATGTCGGGCATCGTTGTCGCCCGCATCATCTACGGGAATAAATACTAATAAAGCAATTTGCTGCTTAGCACAAACTGTTTTATACAAACAAGGATAAACTCACAATGACTATCGTTATTATCTTATTGGTCGGTGTAGCCTTTGGCTTCCTGCTCAATAAATCAGGCATGACAAAATACAATGTAATTGTCAACGCCTTCCGTTTCACAGATATGTCCGTACTCAAGTTCATGCTGACCGCCCTCATGGTCGCCATGAGCGGATTGTACCTCCTGAAAATGCTCGGATTAGTCGTCTTTCCTGGCATACCAGCCACCTATCTCGCTGGTAACTTAATCGGCGGCCTGATCTTTGGCATGGGTATGGCTCTAGCTGGGTTCTGACCGGGTACATGTATCGCCGGGTCCGGCGAAGGAAAGCTCGATTATCTTGTTCCCGGTCTGTTAGGCTTTTTAACAGGCGCAGCTATTTACGGATTAACTTACGCACAGGTGTTCCCTGCCATTTCAGCTATTGCCAATTATGGTTCGGTCATCATTCCTGAATTATGGAATGTAAACGCCTTCCTATTTATCAGCTTATTCATTCTGCTCACTCTGATTCTGTTCTATCTGATTGACCGCGCAGGATGGCAGCGTGAAGATAAACTTCACAGCGAAAATTAGCTCTGAGGAAAATTATGACAAATTTTACTGTTTCCCGACGTGATTTCTTAAAGATGAGCGGCGCAACCGTTGGTGCGCTGGTCGTTGGTCAGATGTTACCCATTTCATTGGCAAAAGCCGCCCAAGAGGCTGGCCTGCTAGACGAAAATATGACGGGTCACATCTCAACCATGTGCGAAATGTGCGTCTGGAGATGTGGCCTGATCGCCAAAATTGTTGAAGGGAAAGTCGTCAAACTTGACGGCAACCCCGACCATCCACACTCCAGAGGCAAATTATGCCCACGCGGGCAATCTGGACTGATGAACACTTACGACCCCGACCGTGTGCTGACCCCGCTGATTCGCGTGGGCAAGCGCGGCGAGGGCAAATTCCGCCCCGCTTCTTGGGATGAGGCGTTAGATTTGGTTGCCAGCAAAATGCAAGGCATCAAAGAAAAATATGGGCCAGAGGCGATGGTTTTCTCCTCCACCCATAACTTGTCCCAAGTGCAGTTTGAGAATTTGCTCAACGCTTACGGCTCGCCCAATTATGGCACACAGCGCAGCTTGTGCTTCAACGCCATGATTGTCGGTAATTTGATGACCTACGGTATGGAAGAGCCAGCCCGCGATTACAGCGATGCCGAATACATCATCCTGACAGGGCGAAATTTGATGGAAGCGGTTTCCACATCGGAAACGGGCGACTTGACGATGGCGATGGATCGGGGCGCGAAGATGGTTTATTTAGACCCGCGCTTCACAAAAACGGCCGCTAAAGCCGATTTATGGTTGCCCATCAAACCTGGAACAGATTTGGCGTTCCATTTGGCACTGCTGCACGTCATCATCAAAGAAAAGTTGTATGACCGTGCCTTCGTCAACGCCAACACCGTCGGTTTTGAGCAGTTGGAGACAACCGTCGCCCCGTACACACCCGATTGGGCGGCGGGCATTACCGAACTGAAGGCGACTGACATTGAAACTGTCGCCCGCGACTTTGCAGCCGCTGGCTCCAAAGCGTTGGCGCATAACGGCTGGCGCACATCGAATTTTGAAAACTCCTTCCAGACGGCAAGAGCCATCGCTTCCCTGAACGCGCTGGTCGGCAATTGGGGGACGACGATGTTGCCCGCCAGCGGCGGACACGGCGGCGAAGGATTAGGAATGCCGCCACAACCGCCCTACCCGCGTGCTTCGGCACGACGGCTGGACGGCGTGCCGTGGAAATATCCGCTGGTGCCATTCAAATTAGGCGTTTTTCAAGAATTGCGTGATGCAATGCTCACAGGCGACCCGTATCAGGCGCACGGCTGGTTCATTTCGCGCCAAAATCCAGTGCAATCGTTACCTGATCGCACCCGCACATTGGAAGCGATGGGTAAGATGGATTTCATCGTCTCGGTGGACATCTTCCTCAACGATACGTCGTGGTTTGCCGATGTGGTTTTGCCAGAGTCATCTTATCTGGAGCGGTATGATCCGTTGAGTCAAGTTGGTAATCGTGTTTTCATCCGCCAACCTGTCATTGAGCCGCAAGGGGATGCAAAATCAGCGTTATGGATTTACAAGCATCTTGGCGAACGGTTGGGATTGGGCGATTATTTCCAATACGAAGATGAAGAGGATTTCTTACGCCAGCAATTAGAGCCGACGGGCGTTTCATTAGAAGAGATTCGCAAAAAGGGGTATCTCGATTTGGCCGCGCCAGAACATGGCGAAGAGCCAGACATCTTCCACTTTAATACGGCCAGCGGAAAAGTAGAACTATTTTCTAATGTGCTGGATGGGGCTGGGTTCGACGGTTGCGCCGATTGGGAAGAGCCGCCTATGCCTGAAAACGGCCGTTTTTATCTCCTAACTGGCAAAGTGGCACAGCACACCCAGTTTGCCACCCAAAACAATCAACTCCTGAACAAATATCAGGATGAACCACGCTTGTGGATCAATACTAAATCCGCAGAAAAGTTACTGCTGAAAGATTTCGATCTTGTGCGAGTGACCAGTGATGTTGGACAAATCAATATCATGGTCAACGTCACCGAAGCCATCCGCCCCGATTGCGTCTACATGACTCCCGGCTTTGGGCATATATCCAAAGGGTTCACCACTGGATACGGCGTTGGTGCCAGCGATTCTGTTCTGCATGTAACCTACACCGACCCCATCAGCGGCGGGCAGGCACTGACGCAGACGTTCGTCACTGTGCAAGGAATATAGCAGCGAGCGGCAAGTCGCAAGTGGCAAGTACAAAACTCGCCATTCGCCACTCGCTACTCGCTACTCAATAACAAAGAGATACACATTATGTCTACACAAGCAACACCCGGAAAATATGGTTTTCTTATTGACGTGACGCATTGCATTGATTGCCGTGCGTGCAACGTCGCTTGCAGCGTAGAAAACAACGTTTCGATGGACAGCACCCGCATCTGGATGAACGGTACGGGCGTGGTCGGCGAGTTTCCTGAACTTTCCAGTTCCACCGCCCCCTTCCATTGTATGCACTGCAACGACCCCTCATGCGTTTCAGCTTGCACCGTCGGCGCACTGACCCGCGACCATGATGGCATCGTGCAATATGACGATGATCGCTGTATCGGTTGCCGATACTGCATCTACGCCTGTCCTTTCCAAGTACCAAACATGGATTTGGATGAAAAAATGCCGCTTATCGTGAAATGCGATATGTGCGGCGACCGTCTGCAAGAAGGGGAACAGCCCGCTTGCGCCGCCACCTGCCCTCCTGGTGCCATCCAATTTGGCCGCCGTGAGGATATGCTGGCGAAGGCACACCAACTCATCACCGATCATCCTGATAAATTCATTCAGCACGTTTATGGCGAACATGAGAACGGCGGCACGTCCACTTTCTACGTCTCGCCCGTGCCATTTGAAGAGCTTGGCTTCCCGATGACAAGTTCGACCTCATCAGCATATCTCAATCGTTTGGTCACACACGGCACACCAGCCGTTTTTGGCGCGGCGGCGATTAGCCTGAGCGGCATCTATCTGACCATCAAAAATGTGAAAGAGGAGTCGGCAGAAGAGGCGAGAATTGCGGCACAAACGGCCGTTGTTCAAGCAGCAGAAGGAGCGGCGGCGGAAACGGCAGCCATCGAAGCTGAGGAATCAACAAGCGAGGAGGCATAATCATGCGTAAAAAAATCATCAAAGAGTTGCAAGATATGCCAAAATTCGTCTATGTTTTGGCGGTGCTGGTCGTATTCGGCGCAATCGTCGGTCTTTATCGTCTGTACGCAGGCTTAGGAGCGACGACAAATTTGAGCAAAGCGTACCCGTGGGGCATATGGATTAGTTTTGACCTGTCCACCGTCGCCCTTTCTGGCGGGGCGTTTACGCTGGCGGCGTTGGTGTATGTTTTCCACATGCACAATTTACACGCGGCCGTGCGTCCCACCGTTTTGGCTGGGTTGCTCGGCTACACATCGGTTCTCATCATCCTGTTCATGGATTTGGGACGATGGGATCGGGCTTACCATTTCCTGATTTATCCCAATGTAAACTCGGCTCTGTTTGAGGTGAGCTGGTGTATCGCCTTGTACTCGTCCATTTTGGTGTACGAGTTAAGCCCCGTTTTGCTGGCAAACACACGCTGGAAGGGAATCATTCCCGTGCTGGAAAAGTACACCATCCCGATGGTTATCGCTGGTGTGTCCCTTTCCACATTGCACCAATCTTCGTTAGGCACGCTCTTCATCGTGATGTCGGAACGTCTGCATCCACTGTGGCAATCTATGTTGCTGCCTGTTTTCTTTCTGATTTCATCGCTGGCCTCTGGATTGGCGTTGATCATTGCGGGCGCATCCATCAGCCGCTGGGTATTCAAGCGCAGTCTGCCGCAAAATTTAATTGCTAAATTAGGCTGGTTCCTGCCGTGGGTGCTGGGTGTCTATTTGGTGCTGAAATTGGGCGAGTTGGAAGTGATGGGCGAATTACATCTTCTGCTTAACAGTGGGCGATACAGTGTCTTATTCATGTTAGAGATTATTGTTGGCATGGTCATCCCGATTATAATGTTTTCATCCAAACGAGTGCGTCATGATCGCACTGCGTCGATGATTGGGGCATTTTTTGTGATGTTTGGTGTTGTGCTTAATCGGTTTGATGCGTCATGGTTTGCCATTCAGCCTATTCCAGGCGTGGAGCCTTACTCGCCGCATTGGATGGAAGTGGCGATTTTAATCGGCGTGGCTTCGGGTGTGTTCTTGGCGTATACGTTGATTGGGCGGTATTTCCCGCTGTTTGATGAGACGATGGTGGTGGAGAGTAAGAGGAAG
>CAYSDT010000063.1:0-7181 GCA_964429835.1 uncultured Ardenticatenaceae bacterium
AACCTGCACGCGCATTCAGCGTTCGCGAGGTCATGACGGGGGTGTTGTTGACAATGCCGTCCAGCCGCGCAGCGGCCTCGGCGATTACGGTGGGGGAAAGTGTGGTCATAATTAACTTACGGGTTGTTTCCCATGCTAAATTTATCGTATACGGTCAGCAACGTCTCTTTCTTGGTTGTGCCAACGGCCGTTTCGGGGAAAACAAGTGGGAATGTGCTTAAAATATGGGCAAAATCATCACGGGAAAGCCCGTACAAATGGGCGATGATGGCATCGAGTTCGTCACGCAGTTGCTGGCGGTTTGCGGCCGTATTGGCAGATGGCCTTTTCCACGCTTTGCCTGTAACCGTTTGCCATAAATCGGCAAAGGCGGGCGTGGTGCAGGTCAATGCGGCGGCGCGTTTGACGATAGAATCGAATGGCTGGCTTCCGCTCGTTAAGCGTGGAATTGGTAATTGTTTAAGGATAAATATATTGATATTTGTCGCTACTTTTAAGCGGATGATGTAGTCGAGTACAAAAGAGTTGAATAAACTTACGAGATAGAGGGATTCGGCTTCCGGAGTTTCTTTTGTGATCGTTAATAAAGAGTTTGCCGCCGCAGCTTTTGGCGGCAACATGGTTGAAATCAGTGTTCTTGCATCAGTGGTACGTGCAATTGCGCGAATGGCTGGGCGATAATGTGTCTGTTTTAACTCCTTTTCCCGCAGCCAAAATCGGGGTTTAGCATGATCAATGTTGAATTGATGGATCATTTTCCCTTCGTAGAGCGGTACGCCTACGTCAACGACGTTGAATAGGTGTCTGGTGCTTGTCATGTGGAACTCGGATGTTAATTTTATGTTCCATGAGTTCTCAAATTGGTCGTAGAGAAACGGCCGTTTTTCATAAATCTTCTGTGAAATAGCATAATCAATTTGAGAGGGGAACTCCATCACGCTTAGGCTGGTGGGGCTGAACTGTGCAATTGAATTCTGCTGGATGTAAACCAGATTGTTTTCATTGGCAAGAAAATGATGTAATTCTTCAGGACGAATGGCAACACGCGGGTTGAAGCGGAAGGCCGCCCAGAATCCATTACTATCTACGCCCTTTTGTGCGCCCAAGATAGTGAATTTGATACGATGGTCAATGCCATGAAAGAAGAATCGCTCATTGCTGAAATTATATAGATATTCAAGCCGCCCATCATTTAGCAACATGGCGCGTAATTCTTTTGTCCCTAAATCGGTGTAAATTCCAGAAGGAATGACAAAGCCCAACCTTCCGCCGCTTTGCAGGAGAGCGTAGCCGCGCTCGGTGAACAGTTTGTGGGTGGCCGTATCACCGCGTCCCTGATGGCTGTAGCTGTTGCTCTTTTTGTAGTACGTTCCCGCTTCTCGTATGTACGTTTTTTGCCGTTCCCAACGAGTTGCAAGCTCAGGATCGGCGGCATTTAGATCAGCAATGTGCTGTTCAGCCTGTTTGCGTGTCAATTTGCTTTCGATTAGTGAGTCAAATTGAGCGTAGTATTCGCGCAGATCCGGTTTTACGATTTCCCATGGCGGATTGCCAACCACGATGGTAAAGCCGCCTTTATCTCCCAAAAGTTGCCCCTTTTCATCCAGAAATAGTTCGGGGAAAGCGACCGCCCAATTCATCGGGCGAATATGATCTTCCCAAGCCTCTTGGGAAAAATAGGCGGTTAAGGGGGCATTTAGCTCTTTATTGATGGCGGCCGATAATTGTTCAGCCTGCGCCATTTCATCTGCATGATTACTTCCATTTTTCCCTGACGCTAATGACAAGCGTAACTGTCGTAACGCAGCCAACTGTTCTGCGTGATCTGCATAGCGCGGATCATCTGCACCAGCACCGATGAGCGCGTTGCCGACCTTGACGTTTTGGTTCAAAATGAGCGGCAATCGTGCGTCTGTACCGCGTTGATCGGCCATCGCCCGCATAATTAGATTGACGGTGGCAATTTCGGCCGCTTGTGGATCTAAATCTGTGCCATACAGATGTTTTTCTAAAATGATTCGCGGGTAATTTTCCAGATATTTCAGAGCGACAGTGTATGGGGTGAGTTGCAGTTCCAGATCGAACAATAATGTTACACCAGAAGCGACTAACGCATCATAGCGGGCAACGCGCTCTTGTGTGATGCGTTCGATTTCACTCCGATAGAAATTAGCCAGCACTTCATAAGCGTAAATGAGAAAACTGCCGCTGCCACAAGCAGGGTCAATCACGCTTAAATTCGCGATCTGTTCATAGGTTTTGCGCTGATCGCCCTCGCCTAAATAGCGTTCCAAACTGCTGTCTACAATGTAACGCACGATGACTTGGGGCGTGTAATAGCTGCCCTGTTTTTTGCGCGTTTCCAGATTATCCAACGTTGTGATTTCGATGGGCAAGTTGGGCGTGTTTCGATTTTTGATGGCTAACGCTTTGCCTAAAAATTGTTCATAGGTGTTGCCCATGATGTCTGGAGTCATGGCGCGATAACGAGCTTCGTATAATTTGTCCACCAAATCGATCAAGGTTTTGTTGCTGAAATCGGCCTTGTCTGCCAGATGGGGAGCGAAGAGGGCGGAGTTGTGACGGCTGTCGAATCCGCGAAAAATTTGCCGTAAATGTTCGCTGAGAGTGAATGTGTATATATTTTCGTGGACTAATTTTGCCACATCGTGCAACATGCCGGCAGAGGCGATGAGGTGGTCTTCTGCATAACGAATGATGACCATACGGTCGAGGACACGCTGCACAACGGTCCGTAAATCGGCCAGACGCAATGAACCGTCATTGTTGAAGACCCATTTGTTTTGTAACGGCCGTTTAACAAGGTCTTGTGCTAATTTCAAACGCCAGTCGTTGATGAAGTTGAGGTAATCCGTATCAACATCGACACGGACACGCTGATTATTGAGAGCTTCTAATCCGCCCTTTTCCACATTTTCATAGGCAAGCTGCCACAAATGGTCAAAATTTTCCAGATAGCTGCGCGGCTCTTCAAATGAAAGCACCATCCAGTCACGACGAGCGTTGAAGAGGCGTAATTTTTCAAAATTAGTCAGAATTGCCCATTTTCCATTGTTCTTAAAGGCGTAATTGATCGCTTGCTGCTCTTCAGGGCTGCGGTCGGCGGCCATGCCGGGTAAGGCCATCTGTCCCGGCGTGACAATGCCAGATAGGGTGTTGCGGAAAACATCAAGCCGTTTAATTTTGCCAAACCGCTTGGCTTCGACAAAGATGCGCAGGCCGTTGTCTAGCGTGAGCATCATATCTGGTCGTCCAGCGATGGTGTGGTGTTCATAACTGTAATGGGCTGGCTCGCCAATCGGCCAGCCGAGTGCGGCGAGCAACGGGTCTATAAATTGGCGCACGACGGAGGCTTCTGTGATCTCTTTCTTTTCATCAGGGGTCAGGGCGTGGTATTTGCTGATGAGTGCTTCGATCTCTTTTTTGGCTTGCTGTTTGGTTATAGTCATAGCGGTTACCAGAATAAATTGGGATGGTTTCTAGCGATAGTATAGGCTGTCGTGTGTGGTTTGCAAGGGGGAAAAACGGCCGTTTTCCCCCTCTTCTAAAATTGCCCCTTGACAAAGTGTTGAATCAACACTATACTGTTTTTAACATTAAGTGTTAAATAAACACTATATAAAATTAGCAGAAACAAGGAGCGTACCCATGAACCAATATCCAACCATTTATGACCCCAGCCGTATCGGCAGTTTGTACTATCCCGACTACGTCGCCATCGCCGCCGAAGCAGGGAAGACAAGCCTTGCCCCCGCCGTCGCCGACAAAGAAAAAGTGCATCTCGTCATCATCGACATGCAGGTGGACTTTTGCCACAGCGATGGCAGTCTGCATGTTCCCGGCTCTGCGGGCGACATTCAACGACTGATTGAATTCATTTACAAGAATGCGGAACGCATCACCAACATTACTTGTTCGCTTGATTCCCATCTGCCGCACCAGATTTTTCACCCCGCATGGTGGGCGGATGCCGACGGCAACCATCCCGACCCGTTCACGATGATTACCTATGACGACATCAAAGCGGGCAACTGGCGGCCATTGGTTATGCCCGTGCAATCGACTAATTACGTCAAAAAGCTGGAACAGGATGCGAAGAAGACGCTCGTCATTTGGCCGTACCATGTGATGATTGGCAGTGTGGGTAATGCGCTTGATCCTGAGTTGTTTACGGCCGTTTTATGGCACAGTCTCGCCCGCAAAACACAACCGACATGGTTGACCAAAGGAACCATCCCGCAAACGGAGCATTACTCCATCATTCAACCCGAAGTGCAGGTGAGCAATCACCCGCAGGGGGGCAAAAACAAGCCGTTTTTGGATGCGCTTGCTGACGCTGATGTAGTTGTGATTGCTGGCGAAGCGGAAAGCCATTGCGTACTGGAAACGGTGGAAGATTTAGTGGAAGATTTCGGTCAAAAGCCCGATCAACTGCAAAAAATCTATTTCCTTTCCGACTGCACATCGCCCGTGCTGCACCCCGATGTTGATTTTCATGCCATCGCCCAAGCGCGGTTTGCCGATTTTGCCAAACAGGGTGTCAATTTTATTAACAGTGACCAATTTTAAGACCAGACCAGACCTGACAGGTTTTATCAGGACACCTTTTCTGAATAGGTATTGTAAAAACCTGTCAGGTCTTTGCATTAGGAGAACATGATGAATAACGGAAACGGACTTGGTAATTTAGACGATTTATTCCAGTCGGCGCAGGATGATGGGCTGACGACGGATACGACGGATTTGCTGGTGGCGAATTTGAATGGGCCGACGATGGCAACGGCCGTTGGCACACCTCTTGATCAACTTGCCAGCAGCGATGTCACTTTGGCGATGAATGTCATCGACATGAGCGGCTCGATGCACCCATATGCCACTGATTTGATGCGGGCGTACAACGACGATTATCTGGCAGCGATGAGCGCGTCGCCTGCGGCTGATGATATTCTGGTCAGTTCCATCGTGTTTAATGACAATGTGAAAAGTTTGCACGGGTATGTGCCGCTTGAAGATGCGACGCGACTCACCAGCCAAACGTATGACCCCAACTACACGACGGCGTTATACGATGCGGTCGCGGGCGGGATGACGAACATGGTGTTGTACGCGCAGCAGTTGCGCCAAAGCGGGGTGTCGGTGCAATGTATCGTGATGGTGTATTCAGATGGGGATGATAATGCGTCATCACAGCGGGCGGCCGATGTGCGGCGGGCGGCGGCCGATTTGCTAAAGCAGGAGATGTACACGTTGGTGTTTGTGGGCTTTGGGTTGAAGAAGCAGATGGGGTTTGTGGCGGGAAACGGCCGTTCTTCAGCACAAGACCTTGCCGATGAAGTCGGCTTCCCCATCGCCCTTGACGCGGGATTAAGCCCCAGCGAATTAAGCCGTATTTTCCGTATGGCTTCGATGTCGGCCGTGCAAGTCAGCCAACAGGGGGCGGCGGCGGGGGTGTTTGTTTGATGGGGGAGCACGGGGCGGGGGGGCGAGGGGGGGGGGGGGGGGGGGGGGGTGGGGGGGGGTGGGGGGGGGGGGGGGAGGGGGAGCAGGGGAGCAGGGGAGATTCGGAAGGTGTCGCACCAATCTTTGCCCCCTTGCCCCCTGCCTCCCAATTGACAATTATCTGCCATGCTCTGATAATCCACGCATGGTAAATGTAACGCACAGATGGCACATCCTTGTTTTTATTCTTCTTTCCTTGCTGGCGGCGGGTTGCCGATCACAGGAAGTTGACGCAACGCCGACCCCGTTTGGCACATGGTCGCCTGTTGGTGACAGCCGCCCCGTGACGGTTGAATTGGCAGAAGTGGCGGAATCGCCTGATAGTTATGAAGGGGCGTATATTCAGCTTTCGGGGCAGTACGAACGATTGCCGCTGTTGGTTTGTGGCAGCGATGCCCATCCATCGCCCGCGACGTGGCAGTTGACAACGGCCGACGGCACGATTTTGGCAGGTGGGCGCGAATCTGAATTGCGCCGACTGATTCCTGATGGATTATGGATGACGGTGACGGGGCGGATGACGTATTTTGAGGGCGCTGTGGGCTGTGGCAAGCGGGCAAAGTTGCAAGAGATGTGGTTTTTGGACGTGGATAAGGTCGTGTCGCCGAACCCCATCGCCCGTGTGACATTGACACCGGGCGGTGCGCCTGTTGCTGGCGTTACGCCTGTAGAAGGGGGGACGATTGCTTTTCCAACAACGGCCGTTTCCCCCACACCCCAACTTGCATTTCCAACAGAAACGGCCGTGCCAACAGGCACGCCCATCCGCATTACAACGCCGACACCACTGCCGCTGACCCCCGCTTTCACCCCCACCGAAGAATCGCGTGAGGAAGAGGAGCGGACAACCGTTACGCCCACGATGAGTAGCGATGAAGAGGAGAAGCTGAAGGAAGATGAGGCGACGGCGACGGCAGAGGCGACCAGCCGCAGCACCGCCATCGCCATTACGCCAACGTCATCAGCAACCCCCAATGGTGGCAGTACGGCCACGCCGACTGCTGACGCGGCTGCGCCAATCGATCAAGGGGATCTTATTGCCGATGAGATTTTATATGGCGAACTGGCCGCGAATGAGCGGCATAGCTGGTCGTTGCACGTTCTCGTGACGGATACGTTGATCGCGTATGTCGGGGGCGATTCGCAGATGGATATACTGATTACCGTTGTCGATACGCTTACGGGTGAAGTTCTTGTCACCCAAAATGACAATGGCGCGGGCGTGGTGGAAGAGTTGTCGCTTGCTGTTGATGCTGGGCAATATGATGTGATTGTGTCGGCGGTGGGGGGGAATAACGGCCGTTATTCCGCCCTTTACACCTTCGCCGATGCCGACATCATCATGGAAATGCTCGGCCTAATCGCCTATGGGCAGACGGAATCAGGTGCGTTGGCTGTGGACAATGACCAGTATTGGGTCTTTTCTGGCGAGGCGGGCGATGAGATTACGATTGATGTGCAGCCAACAGGTACGGCTGATCTGATTATCGAATTGGATGGTCAGGCTGATTATGTTGATGTGAATGGGGCTGGCGGCATGGAGCAACTTTCTATCACCTTGCCAGATGATGGGTTATATGTGTTGCAGGTTGGTGAATCTGATGGAGAAACGGCCGTTTACGCCCTCACCATCACTAAAACAAACTGAGCGAGTAGCGAGT
>CAYSDT010000063.1:7281-10465 GCA_964429835.1 uncultured Ardenticatenaceae bacterium
CCATGCTCTTTGCTGATCGGTTTGCCATCGTAATGGGTTGCCAGCAGGAAATTGTCCTGTAGCAGCAGTTCCAGCGGTGTGTTGGTGGTGTAGCCGCCTTCGCAATGTTGCACCACAAAATGCGCGTCGGCCGTTGGGCGAATCAGCCCTTCGTCAATTAAGCGGCGCACGGAAACGCCTTCCCATGCGGTGTCAAACATTGACCAGCGGGTCACGCAATGCAGATCAAGCGTCACTTTTGTGCGTGGCAGTTTATTGAAAGCGTCCCAATTCCACGCCTGCTTTTCCTCAACTTGCCCGAAAACCTTGAAATCCCATCCTGCCAAATCAATGGGGGGGATGGGGCCATAATGGAGGACGGGGAAGCGGTTTGTCAGCGATTGGCCTGGCGGCAAGCGGTTCATATCTTGAATTTGTTGTTCTTGTTTGCGGCGGTTGAATGGATTTTGCATCATATTCTCCTGTATACTAAATTTGTAATCGTGGAATCGGACACTGATTTCACAGATGAACACAGATAGGCAACTGGAAGTTGTAAATCAGTGTAACCAGCGTAATCAGTGTCCCATTTTGAATCAGGGGTGAACGCTTACCTAAATTTCTGTTAAACTAAGGCAATGTCTACACCACAATCAAATTCGGATGAGCGAATTATTCCTTGGAGCGCGGTTTTTATCATCATCGGCACGATCATTTTGATGACTGCTTGCCTGATTGGGATGTTGGTTCCTTCATCAATACCACAACCTATTTATGATTTTTTTGTAAACAGCGCACCAGCCCCCATCGTGCAGATGATTCCGACGCGGGCGGCGATGGCGGTTGTGCCGACGCAAGCGGTGACGGATGTGTTGTTGCCCGATAATGAATTAGTGGTGTCGCCTGTGGATATTATCACAACGGCCGTTTCCATCAATCCCCCCCTTCAAATTATCATCCCCGCCATCGCTTTGGATGCACCCATCACCCCAATTACGACAACGGCCGTTGTGTACAACGGCCAAACGTACCAGCAATGGAACGTCCCCGATGGCTATGTTGCCGGCTGGCATCAGGACAGTGCCACCATCGGCAACAACGGCAATCTTGTTCTCAATGGTCATCATAACATGAGCGGTGAAGTGTTCCGTGATTTAATTGACCTTGAAAAAGGGGACAAACTTATTTTAACGGGCGATGATGGTGAACACGCCTACGAAATCACCGACAAGGAGATTTTAGCCGAACGAGGACAACCTGTTTCCGTGCGGCTTGAGAATGCCGCCTGGATTGCACCGACCGATGACGAACGCATCACGCTCATTACCTGTTGGCCGTACAACGATAATTCACATCGGCTGATCATTGTCGCTAAACCCGTTGTGAGCAGTATCGAAGATGAGAGATAGGTCGTGCGTCACTCCCTGTCTCTAGGGTGTTGAATTTGATCTTTTTAACACAAATTTTTTCATGCACAATTTCAACCTTACCATTTTTTAGGAATTCAGGATATTTATGTGGCCGTGTTGCTTCAAAAGACGCGAATACGGTGGAACGCAGATGAAAAACATCTTTTATCTGCGTTCCACCGTATTCGCGTCACATCATTGACCAAACAAAATGACATAAAAACAGTATGATTTTCAATAATGAATATATGCAAATTTATGCACATATTCAACACCCTACCCTGTCTCTACCCTCCATCTCTCAATCTCAGCCAAAAGTCCCGATCAAACATACATCTATAGCCTGATTCGCTTTCATGGGCGACCCTTTATGATAGTGGCATATTGATTGCTGGTGGCAAACAAGCCATCAGCTAGAACCTTATCGTAAATGGAGACCCTCATGAACAACTTTAGTGGAAAACGAAGCGTAACCCTTATTCTGTTGGCTTTGATTTTATTGGCAGCCATCGCCCCCGCAAGCGTGAACCGTGCATTTAGGCAATCAGATGATGAATCGATGGATCACTACGGTATCACAGGCAAAACGGAAGAGCCTGTTGGCGCACAACCATGGACGGTTGCGCTGGTGGAAGATGGGTACGATGCCAAAGAGAGCCAATTCTGCGGCGGCACGCTCATCGCTCCGCAATGGGTGTTGACAGCCGCCCACTGTATTGAAGATACAGAGGCGGGCGAGACGAATGTGGTGATTGGTCGCCACCAATTGAGCAGTAATCAGGGCGAACGCATTGACGTTGACCGCCTCATTCCCCATCCGCAATATGGCATGTTCCACGACATCGCACTTATCCATCTTGCCCGCCCCGCCACGACGGGGCAGGTGATTGATTTGGTAACGGCCGTTAATGAACAATTAGACGATGCGCCCACCACCGCCCACATCGCAGGTTGGGGATTGATCCCCGAACGAGGCGAGGAATTCTACCCCGATGGACTGCACGGGGTCGATATGCCCATCGTTACCCAAGCAAAATGCGAGGCCGCCTATGGTGACGATGTTGACAGCACGGTTTTGTGTGCCGGACTGGAACAAGGCGGCGCAGACTCTTGCAGCGGTGACAGCGGCGGCCCGCTGGTTGTTCCCAACGGCGGCGATTGGGCATTGGCTGGTGTCGTTAGCTGGGGCGAGGGATGTGGCTTGCCGGGCAAATACGGTGTTTACACTCGTGTCGCCAGCTATGATTCATGGATTGCTGGTTATCTTAATGGAAATGGCGGCGGCGACGAGGTGACGGCTGTACCGTCGCAAGACGCAGAGAATGACAACTCCTGGGTCGGCTGGTTTAGCGATTTATTCAGTGACGATGAGTACGTTGCCGATGATGCAGAGTGGGGCGACGATGAGTATGGTGTGGATGAAACGGCCGTTAATGGATCCGAAATTTACAATCTTGGCACATTCGATGGTTTAGTAGCAAGCATGGCTGTTGACGACGTGGACAGCAAGATGGTGACTGTCAATGGCACAGAAATGCTGTTAGAAGATTGGAGCGACGAGTACGGCGCATACTTCGTTGGTTTGTTGAATGTAAACGGTGAACTCCTTGAAATTCGCAGCGAAATCAGCCCCAGCGCGGTAATGGATGCCGCACGGGACTTACTGCAATAATTAAAATGGGACACTGGTTTCACAGATAAACACTGATTGGCAATAATGTTGCTTAAAAAATCAGTGTTTATCAGTGGAATCAGTGTCCTATTCCCCTTTCCGAACTATACTTTTCATCATGCAC
>CAYSDT010000064.1:0-10369 GCA_964429835.1 uncultured Ardenticatenaceae bacterium
CTTGGTCAGTAACAATGGGAAACAGTTCTGCTGTTGAGCCATTTGGATAGACAATAAGAGTATGCAAGGTGTCATTTTTCCCCATGCGGACAATTTTATACTAAATATACGGGGATTCTGTACAGCTTATCGTTGGATTATGTGCTGGTGTGTATTGGGATAAATCAGCAAAAAGATAAGGATCATTCCGATCTGTGATGCCAGTCGCAAAAACAAAGGGGGTGATGGGGTAGTGTGGGTCAAAGTCGGCCATTTCTTCATTAAAAATATCTAATAAACGGCCGTTTTCATCATAAACCTCAAAATGCAAATGCGGATGCGCGGATGAGTAACCCGAATTGCCAACAAATCCCAATTTTTGCCCCACCTCAACCACATCGCCAACCGCAACGACAATGCTATGTTGTCGTAAATGGCTGTAATACGCCGCACTTTCATCCTCTACGTCATAAACCCGCCCATGAAATTGGCAGCAACACCCGTTTCCCCGTTCATATCGACATAACTGCCGATTCCCTATGCCCGCCTATTGCTTCCACAATTTTATCGTAACGAACGGCCGTTAAACCCGTCGCCAATGTCCGCCCCATCATTATCTAAATCAGAGTAAAGACACGCGCTTCTACGGCTGGAAATGAAGTTGTGATAAGTCGTTGGACTGTAGCGAGTTCTTGTGGGGTGATGTCAATCATTGCGCTTTTGTAGTTGGGTTAGCAACTGTTGAGCAGAACGGCCGAAATCACCCATCACTTGCATCACTTCTTGCGCCATTTCTTCACCATAACGATGTGATGCTTGATTACGAGCGGCGTGATAGGTCATCCATCTATATCGTGTAACTACCCAAGCGTATCCTGAATAAATTGAATATCTTCTCTTGATTCGATGCCGTACAGTTGGAAAACGAGGTCATCAATACGCTGATCTGTTCGTTGTAACTCGGCTTCGATGCTTCCTAAATCAAGAACATCATTGACTGATGATATAAGGTCTGGCGAAACTTTGTTAATTTCCCTTGAAATACGATGCCGTAATTCATCCATGAATTGATGGATTTGTTCGATGTTGGATGAAGCGGCCGTTTCATCTAATACGGGTACCATAATGGCACGCAAAGCCCCTGATAATATATATCCCCGTGACCAAATTTGTTTTCGTTCATTTGCTAATAAATAGGTACGGATGGCAAGGAAAAGGAAAAGTCTAAACTCAGTATCCGTCGTTTTCAATGAAATTAGCGGTAATTCACCGCCATCTTTTTCGGTTATGTAGAATTGAAGCTGAGAATCCTTGTCATAAACAGTGATGTTGGTGACAGTCCCTTGCGCCGACGCATTTGCGGAGCCAACACGATAAAGTATATCTACCCGATACTCCCCGTGATCATAATAAGCTTCCTCAAAACGATGGCGTGTATGTACGGTGGCTGTCAGCGTTTCTTGGAATTCTTTATGGAGCAATTGCCGCATAAAATTTAGGTCTATCATTCTTTGCGCCAACGTAATTAGAGTTTGTTCTACCTTAGCAGTGGCGGTTTTGATGGGTATTTTCTCCAGACCATTTTTAACATATTCGTAACGATAATCTTTGGCTTTGCCGATGTAACGGAACCGGAAATTTAATAATTTAGAGTTAAGTAGGGCAAGTAGATAACGTAAATCTGGTGATTGTTCTGTTGGGAAAATGGCGTAGGTGTCAGTTAATCCAATATATTCCATTGAACGATCAAGTGCAAAGCGGTTTTCAGGAGCGATAAAGGGGACTGTGAGTTTTGGTGTACTGTATTTTTCCTTATGTAAAGGCCATGTGAAACGCCACCATTCACAATCACCGCGTTGGAAGGCAGCGCGTTTTTCTAATGTTGCACGATGCTCTTCCAGATACGCTTTAGCGCGGGGGTAATCGTCCAGGTTTTCAATTTCTTCTGTGTAAATTAAGTAAAGGCCACGAAAAGCAAGGCTATAACGCTTTATATCCTGATTTTTTATATTTTTGCGTATCAGTTCGGGTTCAATTTGATAGCGATCAATTGTTTTTTTGTCAATAACAAAAACTGGATTTCTCCCTGTTTGCATACCTTGTCCAATAAAGGTTAAGTCGCCAAGTAATTCGGCATCCGTGTCCATCGTTGTAATAATTCTTGATATATTTTGTTCAGAGAGATTCCAACTGTTATGACTTAAAGAGGATTGGGGGAATGAATGGGATGATTGGCGAAAATCTGTCAAAAACTGCAAAATATCACGCTGTTTACGATTGGCTTTGTTAAAAGCAAATGTATTATTTGTTCGAGATTGTTTGTTTGGCTCACGTTGCAGCAGGGTGATGTTTGTTTTTGTGCCAACTTTTGGAAATACAGGGTAATCGCCAAAATCTACGATTTGCTTTAGTGACGCTTCTTGTAACATCACCTGACGAATTTTTTGGGCATAGTACGCTTCCAAATAATACCGAGCGGTGATGAACCCCATTTCGCCTTTTGGGGACAGCAGCGTCAGGGCGCGACGAATAAAATAGTAATACATGTCGCTTTTTCCAGCCCAAATATCGGCGAATGCTTCTTTTACATACGCCGCATCTGGTGAGCTTTTGCCCCATGTATCATCTACGCTTAAATATGGTGGGTTGCCAATGACGAAGGTGAAGCCTGCGTTTTCTCGCAGATTGCCATCCTCATTAAGGAATATCTCAGGGAATTCGACAATCCAATTAAACGGCCGTTTCTCTCCCCATTTCTCGCCAAAATAAACCGACAACTTTTCATTCAAAGTTGCATTAACATCTTGGGCAAGCCGTTCGTACTGAACTTGTAACTCAATCGAATGGGACTTGTGCTGCGCGTCCCCTTGCTGTTCCAAGCGTATACGCCTTAATTCTGCAAGCTGCGACGCAAGCGGGATGATCTCTTGAATGGTTTGCTCGTCACGAATCTGCACACCGCTTAAAATGGAGTTGCCTACTTTGATGTTTTGATTGAGTATTAAAGGCAGTCGAATTCCTCTGCTCATTGCGCGTAACATCAAATTAACGGCCGCTAACTCTGCCGCTTGCGGGTCTAAATCAACGCCATAAATATGTTTTTCCAGAATTTGGTTTTTATAGTTATGTAAAGCATCTAGCTTTTGCTTGGAATCTGCCAACTCAATTTGCAAGTCAAGATGAGATATTCCTGTGCCTGAGAGTTCCTTAAAACGTCGTTCGCGTTCACGTTGGATATCAGCAATTGCCGATGCGTAGAATGTTTCCAGCACATGATACACATTCATGAGGAAACTGCCTGATCCGCAAGATGAATCTAATATCGTTAATGATGGATTGCCATTTGAGCCATCAATATCTTTAAGTTGTTTGCGTTGTTCACCAGGGATGGGTTTGCCATCAGAACGGCCGTTATATGTTCCATACAAATAACGCCCCACCGTTTGATCAACGATGTAGCGCACGACATACTCTGGTGTGTAGTAGCTGCCTTGTGCTTTGCGGGTTTCAAGATTATCGACAACATCTACATCCCCATTTTTGACGGTTAACGTCTGCCCCAGATATTGCTCATAGGTGTTGCCCATGATGTCGGCTGACATGGAACGAAAGCGAGCATCATAAAGATTGGTGATAATTGCTTTTAACACATCTTCGCTAACCGTTAGTTGATCACACAAATGTTCAGTAAATAACGAACCGTTATGTCTGACATTAAACTCTTGAAAGAAGTATCGAATTTGCTCTAATAACGGTATGCTGTAGTCACATCGGTCTCGAAGTTCTACGGTTGCTTGTAATTGATCGACTTTGATGACCAGTCGATCTTCCGCGTGGCGAATAATGACAAGTCGGTCAAGAATGCGCTGTACGGCATCGCGTAACTTGTGAATGTCTATTTTTCTTGTATATGGGTCTTCCAGCAAAATCAGATTTTCACGATGGGAGATGATGTCTTGCCCTAAACGCAGCCGCCATGTGTTAATTAAACGCAGGTACTCTTCGTCAATGTCTAATCGTTCGCGGTGCGCCCGTAGACTTGCCAAACTGCCCTGTTTAACTTCGGTAAACGATAACTGCCAAAGTTCGTCAAAGCGTTCAATCAATTCTCTTGGGCTGTCGAAACTTAGAACAAGCGTATCTCGTCGTGCATTAAAAAGGCGGAAATGTTCAAAATTTGTCAAAACCGCCCAACGCATTCCCCTTTGATACGCATAGTTGATGGCCTGCTGTTCTTCTCTGGTGCGATCAACGGACATGCCCGGTAATTTAATACGCAATTCGGCCGCATTTTGATTGCGTCTATCTTGAATACGGGCTAATGGCTCAATAGAGCCTAATCTTTTGGCTTCAACAAAAAGTAAGGGGGATTTAGTTGTGGATTTAATTCGTAATGAAATATCAGCAAACCCTACAGTGCGAACATACTCTTCACGATTGTAATATGCTGGATCATTGATAGGCCAATTGAGAGCTTCAAACAGGGGATCGATGAAATTTGCCCTGACATTAGCCTCGCTTTGCAAGTCGGGGTCTTTTAGCGTGTGGTAATTTTCAATGAGGGTGCTAATTTGGATGCGTGCTTGTTCTTGAGTATGTATTGCCATAGAGGTGATTTTAGCTTGTGATTATCAGTTTTGCATACTTTGCTTAGGATGGTGTAAAAACGGCCGTTTCCTACCCCCTCATCCCCCGTTTACACCAAAAAACAAACTCCCCATCCTCCCAAACACATACCCATTGTCACAATTGTGGCATTTTGCTACAATTCGGGACGTATTACTACAATGGAGAGTTCTATGGCTACTTTAAGTATTAGATTAAACCAAGAGTTGGTGGAAAGAGCCGCCATTATGGCGAACGCATTCAGTCGCTCGCCCGCTAAACAGATTGAACATTGGGCTAAAATTGGCGAAATAATGGAGGATAACCCTGATTTATCTTATGAATTTGTAAGACAGGTTATCATTTCAAAGGCTGAAAAAGAAGCGGGGAAACTGGAGAGCTATCATTTTGGCTAACATTACGCAGATTCTGCAAACGCCGTCATTCAAAAGAACAATCAAAAAATTGCATAAAAACCAGAAGAAAGCGGTTGATGATGCGGTTAGGATTCTTATGGAAGACCCCATGATAGGCGAACAAAAGAAGGGTGATCTTTCGTATTTGCGCGTTTATAAGTTTAAGATGGTCAATCAGTTGACCTTGCTTGGCTATAGCTATGAGGATGGTACAGTGACGCTCGAACTTATTGCATTGGGGCCGCATGAAAATTTTTACCGTGATATTAAGTTGATAGTGTAGGCCGTTTTTCCCCTCATCCCCCCGTTTCCACCAAAAAAGCCAACTCCCCATCAAATAAATACCGCTGGCTGTTCCAGCCGCGCCCAGCCGCCCAGCCCGCGAACAGCCGCTCGTAATTTTGTTCCATCCCCTTGCCCCGCCCGCCCAAACTGCGCGTGGGGAAGCTGATGAGCAAATAATCGGCTTGGAGAGTGTCGAGCAAGCGAGTAACGGCCGTTTTATCCACCATTTCCAACACAGGCAGCGTTTTCAAGATGAGGGCAAGTTGCACGCGCTCCGTCGGCGGTCGCCCGATGACATCTTGCTGAATGGCGATTTGGGCGGGCGCGTCCGCTTCATCGACCATCAAGCGCATACCATTTTGCAAAAAGGCCATCATGTCGCCGTAAATGTCGTAAGCGGTGTAGCTGGCGTGGGCGGTCAGCGGCATCCACGCCCGCGCCAATGGATTAAAGCCGCTGGCGATGTCCATCACGGAATGGATGGGGGGCAGATCAGCAAAAATTGTGCTGTAGAATTCATCAAGGATGGGCAATCGCTCACGAGTGGAGCTATGTTGGCGCATGATACTGCGACAGGTGGCGCGACAATCGTCACTTTCTTGTAATTGTGAGAGCAAACGGCCGTAATCTGGTCGGCTGTCAAGGTATGCACCACCGATTTGGTGCAGTTTGTTTTTGGTCGCTTTGGTCGCCTCTTTTAAGCGTGGCCGCTTGCCCAACTCCTCACGCCCGATGCGCCGCACCAGTTCGGGGCTGATGTGGCGGTATTTTGGACTGTTGAAAACGGCCGTTTCTAACTTAACTAATGCAGAATCACTCATTTATATTTTATCTTCCTGATGCGGGTAAACGGCAATTGTCAATGGTCAATTGTTAATTATCAATTGTCAATGAAAGTTCTGCATGATAATTGCCTATCGTGGATAAGTACCTGCCATTAACAAAAAACGATGGCAATGATTGCGCCTTCGTTGACAATTGACCATTGACCATTGACAATTAACAATTGACAATTTAGAAGGTAAATTTCATATGGGTCAATGTGCGGCGGGGACGGAATCGTGCCGAGCGGAGTAGCTCGTTCATGGCGGGGTTGTCGTCGGGATGGTCAAGATAAATGCGGTTGCTGGTGAGTTGGCGCAGGCGTTCGATTGTTTTCAGTAGTAACGGCCGTTCTGCTTTCCCCGTCCACGTCGGCAGCACCCGAATACGGGCGCGGTACGGATGCCCCCATTCGCCCCAGATGCTCGCCACACCGACTAATTCGCCTGATTTGGCGGCGACCGCCCAATTTTCATAAGAACGGCCGTTTATAAATGCAAAAAACCGCTGCCCCAGCCCCGTCTTGTACAAATCATCCGGCACTGGCTCAGGCCAATCCATTTCGGCGGGCAGATGGGCGCGGTCAACCGCAAACGCCTTTTGCCATTCGTGCGAATGCAAACGGCGCACATAATCGGGCGATTTATCTTGCAATGCCAGTGGTGATCGGCGCAAAGCTGCCCCTTCAACGTGCCAACTTGCCATATGACCGATGGTTTCAAAATCCATCCGCTGATAAAGTGCTTGTGCGCCGTCGTTGCTTTTGTCTACTTGCAATAAAACGGCCGTTTGTCCTTCCGCTTTCGCCAAATCCATCGCCGCCAGCATCAATTTTTGCGCGATCCCCCGTCGTCGCCATTTTGGATGGACGGCGACGTTGACGACTAAAAACCGCCGCGATTCGGGGTAACGTATGATGGTGAGATTGCCAACTAAACGGCCGTTGTCTTCCCACACCAGCCCATTTCGCAGCCGATTGGTGATGGGATCAGAATGCCACATCCAAAATGGGGGCAGTTCAAAAGTGTTAGAAGTTTGCCGTTTTTCAGGGTTCCCATCGTGAAAAGCGACGCGCAGCAGTTTCATAACCTGCGGCACATCCTGACGAAACTTTATCGCCCGCACGCCCACAAATTGGGTACGCACCTTGCTTGAAAATGGGGAAATTGGAATCGCAATGCTCATAATCCCCAAGCGTAAACCCGAAACCGCAACGGCGCAAATTATTAACAATGAACAATTAACAATTGCACAGGCAAGCCCTTGTTAATTGTTCATTATTCATTGTTAATTCCCCAGTGCCTCCAGCAGCTTGCCCGCCTCTGCGGGGGTGATGGTTCCATTTTCCACCATTTTCAATATCTTAATCTGTTCCGCGCTATTGTCTTGCACTGGCGTGGCGGCGCGGGGTGCGCGGCGGGTCGCTTTGCGTTGCTGCCGATCTTCGCGCCGTTGCTGACGAGAAACCTCGCGCTCGGTGCGCCGCATCGCTTTTTCCATCGCCTTTTCCACATGGGCGACCGCTTTTTCAGCTTTACGCGCCACTTTTTCAGCGATGTCATCAGCAAACGCGGGGCCAAACGCGCTTTCCATTTCAGTTGCAAAGTCGGCGAACCGTTGGCTCATCTGCTCGCCAAATTGGGAGCCAAAACCAGCGAAATCGAAATCATAGGTGGCAAAATCGCCCCATTTTTTGTTCACAATTTCGTTTTCTTTGAGAGAAACACGGCCGTTTGCTGTCAAGCGCACAATCGCGTCCCCATCACCAATTCGTGCCGTCAACTCATTTTCGCCCGATAATTCTTTGTCAAAAGTCAGTCGGTTGCTAATGTCGGATGAAACGACGTGTAAATCCAAGCCCGCATCGGCCGGCCAGCGCATAACGATGTCACCATTGGCGGTGAAATTGTGTTCGCCTGCCGTTAAGCCGCCGTGCAGACGAATGTCGCCATTGCTGCTGATGGTCGCCATTCCGCCGATGTTACGCAGACTGACATCACCACGCGCAGATTTTAAACTGACATCGCCGCTGACGTAGCGATAGGACACATCGCCAGAGACGGCGTTAAAGCTGGCCGCGCCATTCAGATGGTTGATGGCAACATCGCCGTTCACGCTGTCTATCGCCACATCGCCAACCAGATGGCTGATGCTGGCATCCCCTTTGATTGTTTCAATCGCAAGGCTGCCTTCGATATTACGCACGGCAATATCGCTGTTGATTGTGCCGATTTTCGCGCCGCCTGTGTGTTTTAACACGACATCGCCGTTGACTTCCTGAAGATGGAGGCCGCCTGTGACGTGTTGGACGACCAGATCACCGTTTGTGGAAACGGCCGTTATTTCACTCATTTTTGGCACAGTCAGCACCAGATCGCCTTGCGTGGCAATCGTTATGCCAGCCTCCGTCTCTTGCACCTCAGCCTCATCACCCACGACCAACACGTTTGGGTCGCCCCAGCCGCGTATTACCAAGTCACCCGCGCAGGATGTGATTTTAATTGTGGGCATCTTGCCCGTTTCAAATAATTTTGGTTTCATTAGTACACCTCTCGGTTTCTAGTTTAAGCAGCCAATTTTCAGTAGCCCTCGTTACCCATTACCGCGTAACATCTCTAATGCCTCGTCAGTGGACAGATTGCCTTCGCTTAATTCCGTCAATATCTGTTGCCGCGTTTCAGGCGATAGCGGCTCTGGTTTGCGCTCACCAACCTCGTACCCCATCGCTTCGATGACATTTGTTAACCGTGCGCGCACGGCGGGATAGGACAAGCCAATTTCCTGCTCCACCCGATTGATTTTGCCTTCGCAACGGATGAATGTTTCTACAAACGACAGTTGCTCGGCATCTAAATGATACAAACGGCCGAGCGTGAAATGCCCTTCCAGCGCAGTGTCGCAATGACCGCATTGCAAGCGGGTGACGTGTAAATTCTCATGACAGATGGGACATTGCCCAATAACGGGATTCATTGTGCATTTCTCCTTCGTAAATTTAATACCGATGTTGATATTCTTAATATCATAGTTAAAATTCTAAACAATAAAATTGAGAATGTCAAGAAAATAACAAAAATCCATTATTTATCACGATATTTTGCGAAAATTGATAAAATTATTTGATTTTGTATTAAAAATCTTCATGTAAAACAAAAAGCCCGCTAAATGCGGGCTTTTTATTACTTATTCGATGCAAAAAGTTGGCCTTATGTCTTTGAAAACGTCTGGTATAATGAAGCCATGAAAGCTAAGAAAAGATTACCTTATGTATGGGATTATGAGATGGATGAACCTGAATTTCAGGCTATTTTATCGGGGGAAGTGGTAAACGGCCGTTTGGGACAAGAATGGGCGGCTGTACGCTTGCTGGAATACGCCCCCTACGAAGAAATCGTACAAAGGCTTGGTTTTCGCGCCCTCATCGAAGGGTGGCCGACGTGGCGTGACAAAATTCGTGCCGATAATCGCAAGCGCGGCTTTGATTTTCTCGTTGAATGGCTGCCAGTACATCATCCAGAGTTGGTTTAGTTAATGGATAGCAAATTTTATATTGACGCACTCTACCCCTTTCAAGATCAAGTTTTGCAAATCATTACTGCATTGGAGACGGGCTTCTATCTTACTGGTGGAACGGCAGTTTCTCGCGGCTACCTTCACCATCGTTTCTCAGATGATCTTGATTTTTTTGTCAATTACGATGATCGTTTTGAGGAATGGGTTAATCAAATTATCAATACCCTGTCGCAACAAAAAGCGTGGAAAACCGATGTGTTGACGAAACAAGAGTATTTTGCCCGTGTGATGTTGCACCGCCCTGATATTTCGCTCAAACTTGAATTTGTGAATGATGTTCCATTTCGTGTCGGTAAAGTCACTATTGATCCTATTCTGGGGAAATTGGATACGCCCGAAAATATCCTTGCTAACAAAGTCAACGCCGCTCTTGGGCGGGAAGAGCCGAAAGATTTAGCTGATATTTGGGGATTTTGCACCCAGATGGAGATGTCCATTCACGATGCCATCATTGGCGCACAAGGCAAAGCGGCTGGCATATTCCCCGTCGATTTTGCGCGAGTATTGCTTTCTGCAACTACGGCTGATTGGAAAGTAATCCGCTGGTTGAATCCACCGCCATCAACCCAATTTGTCAGCGACCTCCACAAGATAGGCGAGGGGATCATTTTCACTCATCCAAGTATAACAGACAGGTAAAACACCCCCCGTTGACAATTGACCATTGCCAATTAACAATTGACAATTTT